>JAIEOW010000051.1 GCA_019750095.1 Phycisphaerales bacterium | reverse complement strand
GCCCGAGGGCGGGCTCCCCGCATTCTTCTGGGCGACGCGCAACGGCGTGCAGGGCCGCGATCTGCCCAGGAAATAGGCCGCGGGCTCGCGGCGCGGTCGCCTGGACGCGAGGCTGAACCAGGATCCTGTATACTCCGCTTTGTTCCTTCGCACCGACACTGGGGCCGCGCGCGTGGGCGTTTTCGAGAACACACTGGGCGGACTTGGCCGATGGATTGACTCCATCTTTCGTGCCATCCATGAACGCACGCAGCGGCGATCCCGCGCATCCAGTGGCCGAACGCTCGGCGAGCGGCGCCGCGATCTGGCGATCGCCATCCAGCGCAAGCTTGAGTCCACCAGGCGCTCATGGGAGCGCGCCCCAGACCATGAACGTCGAAAGTGGACCGTCATCGGCATCCTCGTCGCCGCGCTCCTGCTCGGGCTCACGAGCGGCGTCGCGGCGTTCTACTTCCTGGGCGGGCGCGACGTATTGAGCGGTGAAGACGCCGCCGCCGTTAAAGCCCTGCGCGACAAGATGGAACAGGAACAGAAGCAATCCACGCCCGGACAACTCTTTCCCGGGGCACGATAATCGCGGAGCACTCCATGCCTCACTCGCCGCATCCGATCTTGCATAGACGTCACCTCGCGATCACGCTCTTGCGTGCGATCGCGGTCGGGTTCACGCTCACCGGGCTGATCGTGCTGGGACGCCACGCCGTTCCGCTGACCGAGCGGATGATCGGCTTTTACGAGTGGCAGTACTGGGCAGCATTCGTAATGACATCTGTGGTCTTCATCCTCCCGGCGATCATTCTCGCTGCATTCAGCCGACCGCTCGCCCGCTGGATCGTTCCCGCCCCACTCTCGGGTTGCCCAACCTGCGGATTCGCGATCGCCGCGGATCAGAAAGTCTGTCCAGAGTGCGGCACGCCGGCGTCGTCCTCGGCCAAGGATCACCCCGCATGATCCCCGATCTGGAAACCGTCCTTCGTCGGCGACATGTCGTCGTGATCTTCATTCGCGCCGCCGTGCTCCTGATGCTGATCTGGTGGGCGATCTCGGTGCTGGATGAGATTGTCTACGGCGTGCTCACGCTCAATCTCTCGTCGGCGACCTGGAACTTTCTCCCGCGACTCGCCTCCGGAATCGTCTGGCTCGGGGTCGCCGGTGCGCTGCTGCTCTTCCAGCGGCGGCTGGCCGCCTTGCTCGTGCCGATGGGGCGCCGCATCGATTCCTGCATGCGCTGCGGCTACGCCCTCAAAGACCTGCGATCCGACGTCTGCCCCGAGTGCGGCACGCCCACGCACCTTGCCCGCACCCCGCCCCCTGCTCCACACCCCCAGACCAGCCGCCCGCCCGCACCCCCGGCGGCGGGCCCCGTGCCGCCACCGCCCCCGGGTTTCCCGCGTTCGTGAAAATGCCGGTCCCGCTTGCCGAATGACGTCCGGGGAGGCGACAATGTCGGCCATCGCTATGGATCCTTCTCAACCCATTCCCGAAGCGCCCGCCGCGCGCCCGGGGTCCGTGAATGCCGCGCCCTCACCCGCGGCGAACCCCACCGACCCCTATATCAGTCCCTCGGGAAAGCTCATCGATCCCGGCGCGACGCATGACATGCGGGTCTACTGCCTGTTCATGCATCTCGGGCTCGCGGCGTGGTTCGTCGTCGGGCCATTTGCGCTGCTCATTCCATTGATCATGTGGCGGACGAAGAAGGACGATTCGGGATTCATCGACGACCACGGGCGCGAGGCGGTGAACTTCCAGATCTCCGTCAATCTCTATCTGCTGGTCTCCACGCTGCTGGCGATCGTCTGCATTGGGTGGCCCATGCTGGTCGCTTCAGCAACGCTCGCGATCATCGGCCTCGTACTGGGCTCCATCGCCGCCCATCGCGGCGAATTCTTCCGCTATCCAGCGTGCATCCGCTTCATCTGATGCGGATCATCAGATCGTCGTCCAGCGCTGGCCGATGCGTGCCCACGCCGAGCGATAGCGTGACCACATCGCGTCCAGACTCGACGGGATCACGCGGATCTGCCCCACCACGCTCATGAAGTTCGTGTCGCCTCCCCATCGCGGCACCAGGTGCGCGTGCAGATGGCTCGGCACGCCGGCACCCGCCGCCCGGCCCTGATTGATCCCGATGTTCACGCCCTGCGGCTCAAGCGCCGTGGTCAGCAGATCGCTCGCACAATCCACCAGCCGCCAGAGCGCGGCACGCTGCTCGGGCGTGTAGTCCAGCAGCGACGGCCGCGCGTCGCCGAGCGCGACGAGCAAGTGCCCGTTGGCATACGGAAACGCATTGAGCAGGATCATCCCCTCGCGCCCGCGCACGATCACATGGTTCCGCTCATCGCCCGCCGGGTTCAGCCAATAGTCCATCAGAAACGACCCGGTCGTCTTTGGCCCACCGGTCGCCTTCTCCTGAACGGTCATCTGCTCCAGATACTCAAGCCGCCACGGAGCTTGCAGCGCGGCCTGGCCAGATGGCATTGATTCGGGGGTTGATCGCGGAGTTCCCCTCGAAGGCGGGGTCGAACTCGGGGGAAGACTGCTCATGAAAGCTCCGATTCGCGGGCCAGAGAATCTGCGGGCGCACATGTCAAGCTACGCGATGTATGCGGACTGTCCCGCCACCCGGGCCGTCACGCTCATCCGAAAGCGTACCGCGCCTGGGGCTTCGTCCACTTAGTTTCGATGCTGAACTGGTCTGAGGACCGCCTCTGGCGACTCTCGGCACCGCTTCTCTGACCATGGAGGTCACATGACCCTCGAAACCATCATGAGTCGGCACGTCATCTCCGTTGATCCCGACGCCGAGCTGTACTCGGTGCGAGAACTCCTGAACAAGTTTCACATCCATCATGTCCTGGTGATCGAGCGGTGCCGCCTCGTCGGGGTGATCTCCGATCGCGACATCCTCGCCAACCTCAGTCCATTTGTCGGCAAGCACGCCGAACGCAGCCAGGATGCCTGGACCACGCACCGCCACGCGCATCAGTTCATGACCCGCAATCCGATCACGGCGACCCCGGAGATGCCGATCGCCGACGCCGCGCTCATCCTGCTGAACTCCAACATCTCCTGTCTGCCCATCGTCGATGCCGCGGGCGCGGTCGTTGGCGTCGTCACTTGGCGCGACTTCCTAAGATGGACCCTCGGCGACCTGACCGACAAGACCTGCCGGGTTCAGCTCGCCGCCGACACCGCCAACCGCGATGCGGCGTGACGTGACGGCAACGAAACTCCGTGTCGACGCGAAATGTGTGAGAGTCGCTCCAGCGGCCAACTCGCACCGCCATCTCTCACCGCATCTTCGGTCTTCAGCCCGAAGGGGTGCTCGTTCATAGCCGGGGGTGGAGCGAAGCGACACCCCCGGAAAGCCACGCAGAGCGTTCATCCGTTCTTCTTCATACGCAATCTGAAAGAGTGCCCGAATGGCCATCGCGCGCCAAGAACGTGCACACCTTCGGCGTGCGAGATCGCTGGAACGCCATGTTGCCAGGCAAAGTCCCCTTCCGGGGGTGGCTCGCGAGGGCCTCGTTCACCCCCGGCTACTGAAGTACAGCCCTCCGGGCTGAATACCCGCGGTCGCAGATCAGGACTGGCTTTTGAGACCCGTGGTCTTTCGCGGTATCCGCAATCGACGAGCGGTGATGCATCAGCCAAACGTCTGCCTAAGCGCCCTCAACCGGCACCATCCGCCCCGCCGGCGTTGCCGCCGGCAACAGCCCGATCAGCACGCACAGTACCCCACCGGCCAGCAGCCACAGCCGCGTCCGATCGTTGATCGTCCAGCGCGCCAGAATCGAAGAGCGCTCACTGACCACGGGCTTCTCCGGCAGCACCGGCGGCGGCGGCTCCAGGTCGGCAAAGACCGACGCGCTCGTGTTCCCCGGCTCGGCCCGGACATCCAGCGGCACCCGATCCACCGGCGAGCGATTGAGCTGCACAGCGGCAAGAGTCAGGACGACGCATTCCTCGTCCTTTTCCACCGCGCGCAGATACGAGCCATAACGCTCGATGCGATCGAGTCGATGCTTCTCGATCGCGCCGGCCCGATCGCGCTGCCATCGCGCCAGGTCCAGGTCGTGACGCGCCGGAATCAGCACGGTCGCCGCCAGTACCCCCAGCCCGGCGATGAGGAAGAGCCATCCAGCATCCAGTTTGATGAGCGGTCGAGAGAGCGGCATGTGGGGCGAAAAGTGACGGAGTGACGGAGCGAGGACAACGCGATCTGACTTGGTGGCACAGGCGTCCCGCCTGTGTGCCTCTCTCATCGACATTCCCCGCCCGCCAACCCCAGCATCCGCACCGAGCTTAGGGAGTTTGGATTTTGAGAGGGTCTTTCTCCTCGCGCGCCGGTACCCGATCCCATCGCTCGAGCAGCTCCGCTGAACGTGCCGCCAGCGCCGTGCCGACTCCGTGGTCGATCTCTTTACGCGTGTCGTTGAATCCCAGGGTGAGCACGAACTTCCGCCCATCGTCCCGCATCAGCAGCCACGTCAGATTGAGCACCCCCGGCTCGCTACCGCCCTTGAACGCGATGCGCGTCCACACCGTCTTGGACATCGGTACGCCCGGGTTGGCCGTCAGCGCGGTGATGAGTGGACCATTTCCCGGTTCGTCCATCAGCCCATCGAGTGTCGCAAAGGTCTTCGCCAGATCGACCGGCGTCGCAAACCACTCCAGCGTCTCGATGAAGCGCGGGGCCTTCCAGAACGCCGCCAGCAAAAGCTGCGGCGTCACCGAGCTCACCTTGCCACCCACCTCCACCATCTCGCGGCGTTGCGCCTCGCTTGCCGCCAGATACGCCTTGGGCAACTCGTCCGACCCTGAGAGCTTGAGCGCGAACATGTCGCGGGTCGAGAGCATCGGTGTGTTTCGTTCCGGCACGCTGGTGTGCGCTCGCATGAACGCCTCGGTCCGCGTCCGCCCGACATGGTGCAAGAGGTGGTCCGTCGCCGTGTTGTCGCTGATCGAGATCATCTTCAACGCATATTCCGAGATCGGCAGCTCCTCGCCGACCGGGCGATTCTGCAGCACACCGCTCGGCAGACTCTTGCGCTCCGCGCTGATCGCCAGCTTCTGATCCCACGCGATCTCACCCGCCCGCACCCGCTCGGCGAGCGCCCCCAGAATCCAAAGCTTGAACGTCGACCCGATCGCCAGCGACTCTTCTCCATTCAACACATGAATCGTGCGGATCGTTCGCGCCTCGCCCCCGTTGTCAGCAAGCGCCGGGACAATCTCGAAAACCCCGATTGCCGCTCTCTCTGAGACCCTTGACGCGAGCGCATCAAGCTCTTTCCAGTTCTTCAGAGCGGGCACCGCCACCATCGTGTCCGGCTGGATCAGCAATGTTTCGATCTGTCCTTGCGCGTCCAGGCCGACGCGAAGCAAATGATGTTTGTCCGATTTCGTCGATCGCACGCGTGCGACCAACGCGTTCTCCTTGGCGCCCTCCATCACCTCGACCAGCGTGAACGCCCCGTGTTCTCTGAACGTCTCCGCGGCGACCGACCGAAGCTGCGCCATCGGCACCGCCTTCAGAAACGAAGGCGCAAAGTCCTTTTCCTGAAGCGCGTTCATGTCGCCACCAAGCAGCGCCAGCGCGCTCTTTAGCGTCCGCCCCGCGGGCGTGTCCGGAATACTCGCCGGGGGCGACGGCTGCACCACCGGATCAGCGACTGGCGGCTCCATCGTCACGGCGTGCACCCTCGGGCACACCACCGAGCACATCAGCACAAGAACGCCTACAAGCCGTCGGAAAGTCGCGTTTGGCATGGTCGATCCAGAGAGGGTGCCGAGTCCTACACTCAAAACATGACGGTTCAAGTGGTCATTTCCGGCATGGGGAGCGTATCGGCCCTCGGAATTGGTGCCGAAGCACTCTTCAAGGGCCTCTGCGCCGGTACCTCCGGGCTCGGACGCATTACCCGCTTTGATCCCGGCGGCTTTCCCGTCCAGATCGGTGGCGAAGTCCGCGACCTGAACGTCAAGGACTATGTCCCCAAGAGCTACCGCAAGTCGATCAAGGTCATGGCCCGCGATATCGAACTCGCCGTCGCCGCCGCCAAGTCCGCGGTCGAAGACGCCGGTCTGCTCACCCGCGGCTCGGGCGAAGACCTGACCGACGATCAGCTCACCTATCGCCCCGAGCGCATGGGGTGCAACATCGGCGCGGGATTGATCGCCGCCGAGACCGACGAGATGTCCGCCGCGATGACCACGGCCCGCAACGAATCCGGCGGATTCTCCTATCGCGCCTGGGGCGGCGAGGGCGGCCGGGGCATGGAAGCGCTCACCCCGCTCTGGCTCCTCAAATACCTCCCCAACATGCTCGCCTGCCACGTGACGATCATCCACGGGGCCGAAGGGCCGTCCAATACCATCACCTGCTCCGAAGCCAGCGGCTTGCTCACGCTGGGCGAATCGATGCGCATCATCGAACGCGGGGCCGCCGACATGTGCTTCAGCGGCTCGGTCGAGAGCAAGCTCAACCCCATGGGCCTCCTGCGGCTGGATTTCGCCGATCGCCTCGCCCACCTGACCACCGTCCCAGAAGGCCAGACCGTGGTCAGCCCGTACGACCCGAACACCCGGGGCGGCGTTCTGGGCGAAGGCGGCGGAATCGTGATTCTGGAGAATGCCCAGACCGCCGCGAAGCGCAACGCCAAGGTCTACGCCGAAGCCGTCGGTTTCGGCGGCAGCCATTCCGACGCCCGGTACAGCGCAGGGGAGAACGACGAAGGGTTCGGATACGCCATCGAGAATGCCTTGGAGGATGCCGGGATCACCCCTGAACAGGTGGACTTGATCGTCCCCATGGCCAGCGGTGTGCCGGAACTTGACCGCCCGGAACTGGGGGCTTTGCGACGCACCTTTGGTGCTCGCCTGGCGTCGATCCCGCTCGTGACCATCCAGCCCAACGTCGGCAACTGCGTTGCCGGTGCCGGGGGGTTGCAGGTCGTGGTCGGAGCGATGTGCCTGCACACGCAGACGATTCCGGCTCGTATCCATGCCGGGCGGGCGGCATCCGGGATTGACGCGGGACCCTCCCCGTCGCGGAGTGCGAAGCTCGAATACGCTTTGCTATGCAGTGGGTCGCTCGGCGGGCAGAACGCGGCGGTCGTGCTGAAGGCCCGGCGATGATGTCGGGATCAAAAACAGTTTCGGGCCGACTGTTGGCCCGGCCCCCGGAGGCGTGCCGCCGGGCGCGAGCGGTGGGATCTACGTGACTTCTTCAGCTAGGGAGATGCATCGATGAGCGATCAGGAGTATTCACGCGACGAACGGTCCGGTGGCGGCGGTGAGCGCCGTGGTGGCGGTGGTGGGCACGGACGCGATCGCGACCGAGACCGTGGCGGAGATCGTGACCGCGGGCGCGGCCCGCGTCGTCCGGACGCCGACGGTCGGGGCGTCCCGCTCAGCGAGCTGGACCCAGCGCTGACGGAAGTCAGCCGCAAGCTCATCGGCGCGGCGATCGAGGTGCACAAGGCCATGGGGCCTGGGTACGACAAGGCCTCGTATCTCAAAGCCGTGGAGCTTGAGCTGGAATCGCTGGGCGTGAGCTTCAAGAGCCAGCACCCGATCCCCGTGATCTACCGCGGGAAGCAGGTGGGCACGCGCGTCGCCGACCTGTTCATCGACGGCAAGTTCATTGCCGACATCCTGGCGCAGCGCGGCGAGGTGGGCTCGATGGAGCGCACCAGTCTCCGTGCCGCGCTCAAGGCGGCGGATCTTGAGCTTGGGCTCATCATCAACTTCTCCGAGCGTCGCCTGAAAGACGGCCTCGTCCGCGTGCTGAACCCGGACAAGCTGAACCTTGGTCACGATGAAGAGGGTGGGCACGCCGAGGCCGAGCAGGGGGGCTGAGGGGGGCTGAGGAGTCCAGAGCCAAAGCCAAAAGTGAAAAACGAAAAGTGAAAAGCTGCACCAGTTCGGCAGAACGTCTCGCTTGATCATTTTCGTTTTTCACTTTTCCTTTTTCGTTTTCATATGAGCCACCGCATCGTCATCACGGGCACGGGCTGGATCACGCCGCTAGGGAGCGACGTGGATGCCGTCTGGAGCAAGCTGCTCGCGGGTGCGTCGGGCGTCGGGCGTGTGACGCGGTTTGACGCGGGCACGTTTAAGACCAACTTTGCCGCGGAGGTGCGGGATTTTCGGCTCGCCGATTTCCTTGGCGAGCGGGCGGCGGCGCACGAACAGGCGGGCCTAAGCACGAAGTTTGCCCTCGCCGCGGCCTCTCGGGCGTTCAAGGAAGCCGGGCTCGACGCACTCGCCGCCAGTGGCAAGTTCAAGGGCCGACGCTTCGGGATGTATCTCGGCGCGGGCGAGGGCACGCTGGACTTTGACAACTACGCAGAGGCCAATCTCGCCGGCTGGAACAATGCGCTGGACGAAGGCCGCGGCGCGTATGACCCCGTGGCGTGGGCGAAGAAGGCGTATGAGCGCATGACGCCCGTGCGCGAGATCGAGCAGGAGCCGCAGATGACCCTCGCCCACGTGGCGACGGCGTTCGGCTGCCGCGGCCCATCGAGCAACTGCATGACGGCCTGTGCCGCCAGCACGCAGGCCGTGGGCGAGGCCGTGGAGATCCTCCGTCGCGGCGACGCCGACGTCATGTTCGCTGGCGGCGCCCACACGATGATCCATCCGCTGGGCATGACCGGATTCATCCGTCTGACGGCGATGAGCCAGCGCCGCGATGACCCCGTGCACGCCCCGCGCCCATTCGATCGCACCCGCGACGGCTTTGTCATGGGCGAGGGCGCGGGCATGGTCGTGCTGGAAACGCTCGACCATGCGCTGGCCCGCGGCGCGACGCCCCTGTGCGAAGTCGTTGGCTATGGCTCGACCGCAGACGCGTTTCGCATCACAGATATCCAGCCCGAAGGTCGCGGTGCGCAGGGCGCGATGCTGGAGGCCTGTCGCCAGGCAGGCATCAACCCGCGCGAGCCGGGGCCGGATGGCCGGCCTCAGGTGCACTACATCTCGGCCCACGGCACCGGCACCAAAGAAAACGACCGCATAGAGACCAAGGCCGTCAAGGGCGTCTTTGGCCCGATGGCGTCCAGGGTGCCGTTTTCCAGCGTGAAGAGCATGCTCGGGCACCTGATCCAGGCGGCGGGCGCGGTGGAACTGATCACCTGCGTGCAGGCGATCAAGACGGGGTTTCTGCCGCCGACGATGAACCTGAACACGCCGGATCCGGAGTGCGATCTGGATCACATTCCAAATCAGGCTCGCGATTGCCGAGCCCAGGGCGGCGTGGAAGTCTGCCTCAGCAACAGTTTCGGCTTCGGCGGGCAGAACGACACCGTCTGCGTTCGGAAGTGGCGCGGGTGAGCGGGTCCGCAGATCTGACCAAGCTGATCGCCGCCGCGATCATCAATCGCCGATCGCTGATCGATTCCGGCACCACCCAGGCGATCCGCGTGTTCAGCGGCCAGGCCGACGGCCTCGATGGCGTGTTCATCGATGTGTATGGCGAGGGCGCGGTGCTGATCGTCTACGAAGGACGTGCGCCCAAAGCGATGATGGACCCGGGTGCGGCGGGTCTGGTCTTGGACGCGCTTCGAGCCATCGGCGTTCGCGGGGTGTACTTCAAGCCGTTCGCCAAAGACCGATCCAAGATCGGCGGCGAGCTTCCGTCGATCGTGACCGACCCGACCCCCGCCGCGGGCGATGCGCTTCCTGAAGCGCTCATGGTGCGCGAGCACGCCTGGAATCTGGAAGTCCGCCTGTTCGACGGCTTCTCCACCGGGCTCTTCCTCGATCAACGCGACAATCGGCGGTTTGTTCATGACTGGGTGCGGCGCCGCGTGCAAGCAGCCCCCGGGCCGGTGCATGTGCTGAACACCTTCGCGTATACGTGCGCGTTCTCGGTCGCCGCGGCGATGGGCGGGGCGATCACGGCGAGTGTTGATGTCTCCGCACGCTATCTGGACTGGGGCAAACGCAACTTTGCGCACAACGGCCTCGACGCCGCGTTGCACCGCTTTGCGAAGATGGACACGTTCGAGTTCTTTGGGTACGCCAAGCGGAAGGAGATGCGGTTCGATCTCATCGTGCTGGATCCACCCAGCTTCGCGGCGGGGTCAAAGAAGAAGGGCATTCGACCCTGGAGCTCGGTCGCCGACTACGCCAGGCTCGTGCGCGAAGCGTCGGCGCTCGCAGCTCCGGGCGGCGTGATCTTCGCGTCGACCAACACGCAGGAACTGTGCCGACCGGGACGGCTGGAGCGCGAGATCGTCGCGGGATTGGGAAGTGCGCCGCGATGGGTCAAGCTGCCGAGCACGCCGGTAGACTTTGCACGCGATCGAGAGCAGTTTGCGGCGCGGGCGTGGGTCGTGTCATGACTGATCGGCACGGCGACTTGTGTGCGACCGGGTCGAAAGCGCCAGGTAGAGTCCGATCCCTGAGCCGAGGCCGATGATGGCGAACAGAATTGTCGCGAACTGATCGAAGCTCCAAAAGTTCCAGGCGAACCCGATAGGTGTCAGTAACGGCACGCCGACCATGCTCATCACCACCAAGACTGTCACCAGTATTACGACTGGTCCGTATCGCCTCCTTGGTGAGCCATAGCCAACGCCCGGCATAGCAAAAATCCCTTGTTCGACCAGTTTCGACACGCGGAATTTGGGTCGCGCGGTTTCCACCCCACACTCCGGGCAAACGACGGCTTTGCAGCCGGTAAGGTCATAGCCGCATGCCAAGCAAGGCTCCGGACGATCTGGAGCATCTGGCCCGAGCAAGTGCGCTGGCACTTCGAACATCAAGTCCTGCTGGCAGTGCGGGCACGTTGTGTCGGAATCGCCGACGAGCGCAAGGTGGCACCACGGACACTCGAACTCAGCCACGGCACGGCGATCTCTTCGGATGAACTTGATGAAGAACGGTGCAGAGAGAACAACCAACATGCCCGACGACCACCACCGCAAGACCGGTTCGTCTTTCGCGAAAGCAAAGCAGACTTCCAGAAACATGGCCAGCCAATACGGCCCGACGATACACACCGGCACGGGCAGGCGCGAGGTGAACATCATCGCTCGCTTCTGCGAGCCGTACTCAGGATGGTCTTCGCCGAAGTATGCCATCGGTCCCCGGTTGATCCGATTGCCGCTCGGCGAGTTTCACTGGTGTGAAGATGAAGCGTTCAATCGTTCCCCGACGAACTCCCCGCCCCCGCCTTGCTCCGAAACCCATTCCGCCCCGTCGGGCTCGGCAAGTCATCAAACTCATCCCCGCGGAAGAGCCCGCCCAGGTACACACGCTTCACCATGTCATCGTTGATGAGTTCGCGCGGGGTGCCCTCGGCGAACTTCTTGCCTTCATCGATGATGTACGCCCGGTCGCACACCCGCAGCGTCTGCTGCACGTTGTGGTCGGTGATCAGGCAGGCGATGCCGCGGGATGACAGCGAGCGGATCTCGCGCTGCAGGTCTTCGACCGCGATCGGATCAACGCCGCTGAAGGGCTCGTCGAGCAGGATGAGCTTCGGCTCGGTCACCAGGGCGCGGGCGATCTCGAGCTTGCGCTTCTCGCCGCCGGAGCCGGTGCGGGCGTGCTCCTTGGCCTTATGCGTCAGGCGAAACTGTTCGAGCAGTTCCGCGGCCCGCGCTTTGCGCTCGGCCCGTGAGATCGGGAGTGTCTCGAGGATCGCCAGCAGATTCTGCTCGAAGGTCAGTCGCTGAAAGACACTCGGTTCCTGCGACAGATAGCCCATACCTAGCCGGGCACGCTGGTACATCGGCAGGGCCGACACGTCGCGTCCGTCAAAGACCACCTTGCCCGCGTCGGCATCGATCATGCCGATGGTCATGCGGAAGCTGGTGGTCTTGCCAGCGCCGTTGCGTCCGAGCAGCCCGACGATCTCGGATTCGTCAACGTGGAAGCTGACGCCCTGGACGACCTTGCGGCCGGAGTACGACTTCTGGAGGTTCTGGGCTTGCAGCAGGGGCACGTCAAAGCGTAGTCGAGTCCAATCGACTCAAGCCGCCGCGAGGTCGGCGTATCGGAGCCCGATACGGAACCCCTCTTCGATTCTCTCACACCGCGCGACTCGGGCCGAGAGCCACGCGATCGATGACCCCTCCGGGCAGATGGTGATGCTCATGCCGGGTTCCAGCTCGATGGCGGCGATGGCTCCGAGCCCTCCAGGAGAACGATCCACAAGCTTGATCTGCGTGATCCCGAATCGTGCCGGCTGATCGTCGGTCGCTGGGACGGAGTAGCTCGCGCGCAGCACCCCCTCAGCCTCTTCTCGCACCAAGCGGCGGCGCTCGAGCTTGAACGGATCCTGCTCAACGACATGCCGGGGCTTCATCGCTCGCGCACGCTCGAATCGGAAGCTGTTTGGTCGGCTCATGCGGTAGGGCATCGGTCCGAAAACCGTGATGCTGAAGCGCGATCGAGAAAAATCAGCGTGCAATACCCGTCCACACGCCGTACGCTCAGACGAGCATGCCCCCGAATCTCATCATTCCGCTCTTTGCCGGGCTCGCCAGCGTGGTGATCGTGGTCGCGCTGTGGCGGCGAAAGCTCATCGGGCCGGGGTCCTTTGGCCCAAAGCCGGCGCAGCAGCGCGATGTGTGGGGCATTCCCGCGCCGGTCTGGTTTGTGTGCGCCGCGATGGTATTTCTGGCCGCGCCGTTTGGTGCTGGAATCGCGAAGTCGCTTCCGGCGTCGGCGCTCGGTCCGCCCAAGTCGGTGCAGAACGACGCGATGCTCGCGGCGATCGCCTACGGCGGCGCGATCGTGATGGCGGGGACGCTGATCTGGTTTCTTCACTCGCGCACGAGTGACCGCACGGGTCTGCGACTGCGCCCGCGAGACGCCGTGACCGGTACATGGGCGATGTTCTTGGCCGCGCCCGTCTGTCTTGTGGTGGCGTGGGTCTCGACGCGGATCGCCGCGCTCATCAGCGGTTCGCCGCCGGCGACGGTGGCCCATTCAACTCTGCAGAGGATCATCGACGAGCGTGACACGCCGTGGGCCTGGGTGCTGGCGGCGGCCGCGGTCATCGGTGCGCCGATCGTCGAGGAGATCGTCTACCGCGGCTTTCTGCAGTCATGCATGCTGTCGCTCATGGGGCGGACGTGGTACGCGATCATCGCAACCTCGGCGATCTTCACCGCCGCCCACGTCGGCACCGCCGATCCGCACGCGCTGCCCACGCTCTTCGTCCTCAGCATCGCCATAGGGCTCACATTCGAGCGCTCACGCGGCGTGCTCGCGCCGATCGTGATGCACGTGCTGTTCAACGCCGCAAACGTTGCCCTGGCGGTGTGGGTGGCGACTTCGCCTCTATGATTTGTCGTGGTGATCGTGCCGATCGAGATACGTGCCGAGCAGCTTGGCAAGAGCTTCGGCGATCACGTGGTGCTCAGCGAGATCGATCTCACCATTCACTCCGGCGAGATCGTCTGCATCGTC
Organism: Phycisphaerales bacterium; assembly: GCA_019750095.1. Classification (GTDB taxonomy): domain Bacteria; phylum Planctomycetota; class Phycisphaerae; order Phycisphaerales; family UBA1924; genus UBA4658. The sequence continues at coordinate 40,594 of JAIEOW010000051.1, read as the reverse complement.
GGAGCATCCGGTTCTGGCAAGACGGTGCTTCTGGACACGCTCGTCGGGCTCATCGCGCCGGACTCCGGACGTGTGCTGGCCGCCGACCATAATGCAGATTCCGACGCCGACGGTCAACCCCCGCTGCGCGACCTCACGACGATCACTGAACGCGAGCTCGATCTCGTGCGGCTGCACTGGGCGGTGGTCTTTCAGCGTAACGCACTCTTCTCCGGTACCGTCCGCGAGAATCTCGCACTCTGGCTCAGAGAGCACACCAAGCTGGATCAAGCCGAGATCGATCGTCGCGCCCGCGCGAGTCTGGAGGCCGTGGCCTTGGATGTCGCCGATGTGCTCGACAAGGACCGTGACGAACTCTCCGGCGGCATGGCCAAACGCGTCGCCATCGCAAGAGCCATCGCGTGCGATCCGCTGGTGATGTTCTACGACGAGCCCACCACGGGGCTTGACCCGATGGTGGGCTCGGCAATGCACGATCTGATCTGGCGGACCCACGTCGCTCCGCCCCCCGCTCAGGGCGAGGGGTTCGCTTTCCGCGACCTCGGCTTTGTTCGCCCCAGGCGGACACCTAGCGCCAAACGGACGACCATCATCGTGACACACGATCGAGACCTGCTCCGGCGGTTGCGCCCGCGGGTGATCATGCTGCACGAATCGCGCGTTTGCTACGACGGCCCCTATGCCCGATTCGGTGAGCCCGACTGCCCACCGGCACAGGCCTATCTGCAGTTCATGCCCGTGCTGCACGAACGCGAGATTCAATAGCAGCAGGATCAGTGCCCGCTCTCGCCATTCCCCGAGACGTTGTACGGGTCGCTCGCGACGTGCTCCAGCGTCTCGACGATCTCCACCCGCTGGTTGTTGTGGTGGCCGGTTGAATCTCCGGCCCGAGGCGTGGCACGCTCGTTGTCTGCACAGCTGATGACGCGCAGCTGGTCCCACGTCATGCCCTCGCTCACCAGCACCCCGGCGGCCGCGAGGGCGCGGTCAAAGCCGATGCGCATGGCGCGGTCCTTGTGCCCCCTCGTCTCGCTGGCAGAGACATGCCCGCGGACCTCGATGATCCAGCGTGTGCCCTTGAGCTGCTGGGCAGCGAGTTGAAGCTGCGACCTGGCTTCATCAGAGAGCTCGGTTTCGAGCAGCTCGAAGTACACTACCGCGCTGGGCTTGTGCCAGTCGCTCGGGCGTGCCGACTGCACGTCGTGATCGTTGCCATCGGGTGCGGGCAGATTGGTCTCGCCACCCTTTGAGGCCCGTTCGCGCAATCGCTTGATCAGCTTCGCATCGCGCGGGTCGCTCTCGCTCGGCGGGCGATTGAAAGCCTGGCGGATCCCGATCACAAAGTCCAGCTCTCGGTCGGCCTGCGCCGAACTCGCTGCGCCGCTGTTGGTCTCGCCGGGCTCGCCCCCCTGAACCGCCGTCGCCTTCGGCCCCATGTTCATGGCCAGCAGGATGACGAAAAAGCCCATCATGAGCGCGACGTTGTCGGCGAAGGAAATGAGCCACTCGGGCGCACCCTCGTGCTCGCCCTCGGCGTGCCCGCCGCCGCCATGACCGCCGTGGCCTCCGCCGCCGTGGGAAGCTCCGTGCCCTCCCTCGGCGTGTTCGGGCGCATGTTCTTTGGAGTGTTCGCTGGACATGTCTGATTTTCCGGCCTCAGGCGGCGACCTTGATCTTCGAGCGCTGGCTCTGCGCGACAAACGCAACCATCTTGTCCATGGTGCTGCGCGGGTTGTCGCCCGCCTGGATGGACAGAATCCCCTGCAGCATCATCTCGCGCGAAAGGATTTCGCCTGAAGACCGCAGCGCGAGCTTGTCCCCGATCGGCCCGCAGATCGCGTTGGCGATGATCGCGCCGTACATCGTCGCCACCACCGCGAGCGCCAACGCGTGGCCCAGTGCGCCGATGTCCGCACTGGCGAGCTGGCCGAACATGCCGACCTGCCCCACCAGCGTGCCGACCAGCCCGTACCCGGGCCCGTAGAGCTTGATCAGGTCGAAGAACTTCTTGCCGGCCTTGTGCCGCTCGCCCATCGCCAGAAGCTCGAGGCGGGCCGTCGCCTCGATCTGCTCCGGGCTTCCGCCGTCGACGGCCATCTTCAATCCCGCGGCCAGAAACGGGTCATTGATCTTGGCGATCTCCGACTCCAGCGACAGGATGCCGTCGCGACGCGCCTTCTCGGCCATCGCGCTGATGATCGTGATGGTCTCAATCGGGTTCTTGGTCTTGCAGAACAGGAAGCTCTTGACGTACTTGGGAACCTGCAGCATGTTCTCCAGCGGCATGGCCATGAACGTGACCGAGACCGAGCCCCCGAACACCATGAGCACGCCTTCCATCGAGAAGAACATGTCCAGGTGCCCGTGGCTGACCTCGAAGAACACGAAGCCCAGGCACGCGAAGCCAATGAGGATGCCGATGATGCTGGCCTTGTCCACTCTTAAGCTCCGAGTCAGAGGAGGGCGATTCCCGAGAACTTTCTCCTCAATCGGACGCAACCCCCCGCGTCTCGTGCTCGCATCCGCCGCACATCGCAAGATCATGGTCTTTGCTCGAACTTCCGGTTGGTTATGGGTGCTCGGACTGATCTCGGGCCTCGGCAGATGCCCGCCGTGTGCCCCGGGTAGTCTTCACCATGTCCACGACCATCTTCCTCAGCGGCCGGTTCTTCGGTGGAGTGCCCGGCGCCGATCCGACGGCCCCCGTCGCTCCGTCCATCGCCGACGCTCGAATCTGGGCGCTCGATGCCGGTTTGCAGCATGCCGTGGGACTGTTCGAGACCATGACCGGCGGCCTGCTCCGCCGCGGTGTCGAGGGCGCGAGCTCACACGGCGAGGAGATCGAGACCTGGGTGCTGCACCTGGACGATCACATCGATCGCCTCGTCGATTCGGCACGCGAGCTTGGACTCTCCACCGACCTGCGATCCAATGCGCTGCAGGACGCCGTGCTGGAGACTGTGCGACGTTCCGGCCTCGTGCGTGCACGCGTGCGTGTCACGGTCACTGGCGGTGATCTGGCCATGCTCACCGCGGCCAAGGCCGGCGGACCTCTGCCGCCGAGCGACCCGACGGTGCTCATCGTTGCTCAGCCCGCGACGAGCTATCCCAAGCCAATGCTTGAGCACGGCGTGGGCGTCGCGCTTGCTGACGCACGCGCCAACCCCCTCAACCCGCACGAGGGGCACAAAACGCTGAACTACTGGTGGCGATTGCGCGAACTCCAGGCCGCCGCACGCAATGCCGCCGCCGAGGCCCTGGTCCTCAGCGTCAGCAACCACGTCTGCGGCGGATGCGTCAGCAACATCCTGCTGGTCAAGGGTGAAGAACTGCTCACCCCGATCGCCCGCGGCGAAGAGCGCGAGATCGCCGGCAAGGCCGGCGTCCCGATGCCCAGCCCCGTGCTCCCCGGCGTCACCCGCTCGTGGGCGCTGGACAAGATCGACCGCATGGGTCTGCAGGTCACCAAACGCATGCTGAGCGTTCAGGATGTGCTCGAAGCCGATGAGGTGATGCTGACCAACTCAAGCTGGGGCGTGCTGCCCGTGGTGAAGGTCGAGGGCAGCACCATCGCTTCGGGCAAGCCGGGACCGGTGACGCTCGATCTGGTGAACGCCTGGAACGAGCTTGAGCCGCGCGAGTCGCTGGAATAGGCCCGGATCGTCGCGTGTCGGGCACCCCGTACACTGCCGCGATGCTCGCCTTGCTCCGCACTCTTGCGACCGTCTGTGTCTCGGGGAGTGCGTGCGCACAGTCCGCCGAGCACATCCAGGCCTCCGGAGATCGCCCCGTGCCAGAGCACGCCGTCACCTTCACCCCGATCTCCCGCGGCCTGGGCCTGGGCGACATCATCGTCACGCTCGATGTCGAGCCCGCCCGGGTCCGCGCCGATTCCCCAGAGTTCGGCACACTCGAACTCCACAAAGTCGCCGCGCCCTCATCGCGCCCGACATTTCGCGCCCGAATCAAACGCCGCGCCGATGCCCCGAAGGAACTTGTGTTCAGCGTGCGCATCATCGACGCCGCCGAAGCCGTGCGTGCGGAGCGCAAACTCGGCCCATTCACCATGACCGCATGGCCCGAGCCCAAGTTCGAAACGCCCGATTGGGCCAAGGGCGCAGTCTGGTACCAGATCTTCCCCGAACGCTTCTTCAACGGCCATCCGGGAAACGATCCCATAGGCCCCTGGGTCTATCCCTCCGCATGGACCAGTGACTGGCTCGCCGTCACGCCCGATGAGATCGACGCCGCCCGCGCCCGCAGCTCGGCCCAGACCTTTGAAACGCGGAAATCCGGCCAGCACTCTACCGGCGCGTTCCGTGATGTCGTCTTCGACCGCCGCTATGGCGGCGACCTTCAGGGCATCGAGCGCAAGCTCAACTACATCTCCGATCTCGGCGCAACCGCCATCTACCTTAATCCCATCTTCCACGCCCAGACCATGCACAAGTACGATGCGACCGACTATCGCCACATCGATCCGACCTTCGGCGATCCCGGCGATCATCCCACGCTCGATCTGCCGCGCGGCGAGACCACCGACCCCGCCACATGGACATGGACCCCCGCCGACAAATACTTCGTTGATCAGTTTCTCCCCGCGTGCAAACACGCCAAACTCCGCATCATCCTCGACGGCGTCTGGAACCATGTCGGCACGTCACACTGGGCCTTTGCCGACGTCGTGCGCCACGGCGATCGCTCGCCCTACGCCCACTGGTTCCGCGTCCAGTTCGCCGATGAAAAAACCTATCCGGATTGGAAGACCCACACGCTCGACCTTGCCCCCGGACGGCTGGCCATGTGGCACGCATGGAACGGTCGCAACGGTGGGCTCCCCAGCTTCAACCGCACCGCCGACCGGCTCCATCCCGATGTCGAACGCCACATCTTCGACGTTACGCGCCGATGGATGGATCCCAACAACGACGGTGATCCGAGTGATGGCATCGACGGCTGGCGCCTCGATGTCGCCGCCGACGTGCCCATGGGTTTCTGGGAGGCCTGGCGTCCGCACGTCAAGAGCATCAATCCCGATGCCGTGCTGCAGGCGGAAATCTGGTACGACGCCCGCGACTACTTCGACGGCCGTGCATTCGACGGGCAGATGAACTATCCGTTCCTGAACGCCGTCCTCGACTTCATAGCTCGCCGACCAAAGACCGACGCTTCCTGGCTCGCCACGCGCTTGGGTGAAGTCTTCAACCACGCCCCGCAGGTCGATCTCACCCAGATGAACCTCCTCGGCTCGCACGACACCGAGCGATTGCTCACCCGCATCGATCGATTGCTGAATGTCCCAACGAGCGAGGTCGATCAACCCGGCGCGCCCACGCTCGTACACACCCCGCCCAGCGATCTGGCCCGCCGACTCTCGCTGCTGGGTCTCGCGTTCCAGATCGCCTGCCCAGGTGCACCCATGATCTATGCCGGCGACGAGATGGGCGTCTGGGGGGGAAATGACCCAGACTGCCGACGCCCCCTTCCCTGGCCCGAACTCGGCCCGCAAGCCAACCCCGACCTCGCCCACGCACCCATCGAGCACACCAATCACTATCGGACATGGCTGAAGCTCCGAAGTCACCCTGAGATTGGCGACGCGCTGCGATGGGGAGATCTCCGAATCATCGCGTCCGCCGATCCAGACGTGATTGTGGTCGAGCGCCAACTCAATCGCACTCGCGTTCGGATCGCCATAAATCGTGGAGAACGAACGTTTGATTCCGCCGGAATCGCCCCCGGTGGGTTTCGGCGCCTTTCCCTCGCGCAAGCAGACTCGGCAGCCGATCCCCAGGCCTTGCAAGCGGTTTCGGCAGGAGTCTGGGTACGCAACGACGAGTGATGGAAAGATGGGCAACCAGCCGCTCGTGCTCGCTTTTCGTGGTCGGCGCAGACTTCTTCCGGTACACTCGAAATCCTGTTTGTGTGAGGGCTGATCCGCGCGCCCACTGGGGTGTGCGCGGCGTGGTCCATTCGCGTTGGGGGGTACAGTGTGGAGATGAGTCCGATGCGCACCGTTTCGTGTATCAGCGTCGCCGCTGTCTTGGCCGCGGCGGGTATGGCCCTTGCACAGCCAGCGGTCAATGGTCGACTCAAGTCCGAGTATGGACCAATCCAGTGGTTCAACACCACGCCCACCGGCTTCGGCAACGCCGGGCCCGCCGTCGCGCCTCCTTGCGACCCCATCGGCGGCAACGTGCGCGTCACACTGAACAACTCAAACATCGCCGGCGTCCCCGGCGGCTTTCCGCCCGCCACGCTGACCGCTGGTGAACAGGCCGATGCCGCCGCCGTCGCCACCGGGTGGGAAATGAAGATCCCGCTGGAAGCCCTCGGCCTAGACGTCACCAGCAATGGCGCGAATCTGCCCGATCCCGTCGTCGTCCGCATCGGCGGCGCGGTCTTCGGCGACAACTACGTGACCATCTCCAATCAGGTCATCGGCGGGCTCGGCGCCACACTGCCGACCGCTCCGATCAACACCTACACCAACGGCAACACCATCGACTTCACCACCATCCCCGGGAATCAGTTCGTCACCGCCACCATCGCCAGATCAACGCTGCTTGCGCTCGCCAATGGCAGCGAGCCCACGCTCGATGGCACCCGTGACGCGTCGTATACCAATCTGTTCACCCAGGACACCACCACCAACTTTGGCAACGCCACCACGCCGCAGGGTGGGCTCGACACCATCTTCCGCTGCCAGGGCGGCTCCGAAATCGCCGGCGTTGGCGCTCGCTTCGGGCGCGACTCCACCGGCGACCTGTGCCTGTACGTCGTCGTCACCGGCAACTTTGAGTCCAACTTCAACAAGCTCGGCTTGTTCTTCGACTCCATCGCTGGCGGCCAGAATCAGGTCCGCAACGACAACGCCACGCAGACCGGCGTCTTCGGCTCCATCACCTTCGGCGGTGCCAATGCCGTCGGCGGTCCAGGCACCGGCGCCAACCCCGGACTGAGGTTCGACGCCGGTTTCGAGCCCGACTACTTCGTCGGCCTCAACAACGGCGGCAACGTCGCAAGCCCCTCGATCTTCGCCGACTGGCAACGCCTCCGAACCAGCCCGACCAACGCCGGTTCCGCCCGGTTCATCGGTGGAACACAGGCAAGCGCCAACAACGGAACCATCATCGCCAGCGATCCATGCCCGCCGTTCGTTCCGCCCAACTACGCCGACGTCGCCAACGGCTCAGAAATCAACGGCGTCTACGCCATGGTCTGCGGGCAGTTCCTGCACGTCCTCATCACCGGCAACCTCGAGAACAACGGCAACCGGCTCGACCTCTTCTTCGACGCCGGTCAAGTCTCCGTGCCCCTCCCCAGCAACGGACAGAATCGCCTCCAGGGCAACGCACATCCCTTCGACTTCAACCACCTCAATCGCCTCGGCACCAACCCGACCAACTCCATCGCCGAGCCCGGCCTGCGCTTCAGCGAGGGGTTCTTCGCCGACTACTGGATGAGTCTCCGCACCGGCGGCACGACCCCCAACGTCTCGGTCGACACCTGGGCCGGCCTGATCAGCGACTTCGGCGCCTCCAACGATGGCGGCAATCCCCCGAAGTACACCGAGTACGGCTCGTTCAAGGGCGGCCCTAAGAGCACCAACAACCCCATCATCTTCGATGGCACCGGTTGCGTCCGCTTTGACGCCATGGGCAACTGCGCGTCCAACGGCCTCACCTCGCTCTTCAATCCATCCAGCATCGTCGGCATCGATGTCCAGGGCGAGTTCACCATCAACGGCCTCACCACCATCGATGAGCCGTACTCCTCGTTCGCACCGCGACTGATCTCTCGCGATGTCTTCAATCCCTTTGGCGTGACGGTCCCCGGTTTCCCTGCGCCCGCTCACGGCAACTACGCCGAGCCGGGGTTGATCCACACCGCGATCGACAACTCCAACCACGGCGGCGTCTCCGGCAGCGAGGCCTCCCGCGCCCGCCAGGTCACCACCGGCATGGAGATCAAGATCCGGCTCGATGAACTCGGCTACTCCGGCACCGGCCCCATCCGTCTTGCTGGCTTTATTGTGAATGAGAGCCACACCATCGTCTCCAATCAGGTCATCGGCGGCACCCTCCCCGCGAACCAGGCCAACCTGAACGAGCCCCGCATCCTCGACTTCCAGGCGATCGCCCCGGTCGATTTCTTCGTCACGCTCAACCCGGGCACCTGCACCGCCGTCCCGACCGGCGCGTGCTGCTTTGATGCAACCACCTGCTCCATCATGTCCAGCGCTCAGTGCGCCGCCGCCGCCGGAATCTACAGCGGTAATGCCACAGTCTGCGACCCCATCCCCTGCGGATCCACGCCCGTCGGTGTCTGCTGCCGCGGCGCGACGTGCAACAGCACGATCACCCAGTCGGCCTGCACCACCAGCGGCACGCAGTGGGGCGCGTCTTTCGTCTCGAGCGCGACTAGTTGCAACAGCTCGGGCGGCACCACCGCTCCGTGCTGCTTCGCCGACTACGACAAGCAGAGTGGCATCGCCACCGGCGACATCTTCGCCTTCCTCAACGACTGGTTCGCCAGCAGCGTCTTTGCCGACGTCGGCGGGGCGGGCGACGCGACGCCCGATACCAACGACATCTTCACCTTCCTGAACGCCTGGTTCAGCGGCGGATGCTGAGCCAAAGAAGAAGTCGAATCCAAGCCATCAACCCCGCGGCCTCCGGTCACCCGACCGGAGGCCGCGATCGTTCCGGAAAACAACAGGAGCCGACGCATCGCGGCGTCGGCTCCTGTGATGAACACGAACAAAATCTCTCACGCTCGGCCTAGCGCCGAACCTTGGTGGCCTTGAACCCGTTGCTGCGATGCTCGGCCGGGGCCGTCGCTCCCGCAGCCAGCCCGCGATTTGCCCGCGCAGTCTTCACCGCACGAGCCACCGCGGCCAGCTCCGACATCGAGCCAACGACGTGCGTGCCGGGCATCGGCGGCAGACTCGTGCCATACACCCCGCGACCGCCCAGCACCAGCGTCGCGCCGATCGCCGACACCCCGTCGGCGAGCTTCTTTATCTGGGCCACCATGCTGGCGGTGTCCTCTTGCATCGCCACGCTGAACCACACGAGGGCGGCACGCGCATCTCGGGCCGCGCTCACCAGCGACTCCACGGGCATGTACGCGCCAAGGTTGGTGTCGCGATACCCGCATTCCATCAGCACCGTCGCCGCCATCAGTGTGGGCATCGAGTGAAGATCAGATGGCCCAGCCGAGCCGACGGCTTGCGGCGCGTCATCGGGCACCGGGGGCATGGTCGCCCGCACCTGATGCAGCGCATCGATCACGATCTGCGTCGCCCGGTGTTCGACGGCGATCCCGCTGTCATTGTGCCGCCAGAGTTCGCCGATGCGGTTCATCGCGTGGCTGATCGGGCCGTCGCACACCGAGGCAATCGAGCGCGATGCCAGGTATTGAGCAAGAACCAGCCCACGCGACTGCTCGGCGTTCCCGGCCTCAAGGGCCCGATGCAGAGCGGCATCGCCGGCGCCAGTGGTCACATCGCTGAGCGGTCCGGCGGTCAGATCTGAGAGCCCAAGAAGCTCCGGATGCACCAGCATTTGATTGGTATCACGAATGAATCGGATCGCCTCGTGCAAGGCGATCCGCCGGTGGCCGCCCGCGGTGCGTGCTGCGACAAGCCGACCCTCGTCGACCCACCGCTTGAGCGAAGACTCGCTCACCCCAACCACCATGGCGAGGTCCTTCGGAGAGAGTTGTCGGGTCATTTGGAATCCCCGTACCGCCCTATCTGGGCTTGGATGAAAAGTGTTTGGAATCGCGTGAAGAGGTTCGATCGAAATGCATGGTAGTTTCTAGGAATGAACGATTTTACCGATTTGGATGTTTCTCGGTTCGTTCCTGAACGACTTTGAGAAGAAAATGGATAAAAGAGTTTGTATTTTGATCGGTCCGACAAGTGGGATTGGTCGCTCGATCGCGACCCGGCTCGCGGCTGACGACTGGGGTTTGGTCGGGGTTTCGAGGCGCGAGGGCGTACTTCAGTCCATGGCTCAGGAGGTTGCTCTTGAGATGGTGGCCGGGGATGCATCGGATTCGGCCATTCTTGAAAAGGCCGTTGAAAAGGCCGTGGCGTGCTTCGGAAGGGTCGATGCGATCGTGAACTGTGCGGGGTCGATTCTCCTGAAGCCGGCGCATCTCACTACGCCAGAGGAGTTTGCAGATGTCCTGCGTCAGAATCTGACCACGGCGTTCAACACGGTTCGGGTGGGCACCCGTGCGATGACGCAAGGGGGGTCGATCGTGCTGATGTCGAGTGCCGCGGCACGAATCGGACTGGCAAATCACGAGGCCATCGCCGCCGCCAAGGCCGGAGTCATCGGGTTGACCCTGAGTGCCGCCGCCACATACGCGGCGAGGAACATCCGCGTGAACTGCGTCGCCCCGGGATTGGTCCGAACTCCCATGGCCGAGCGGATCACGGGGAATCCCGCCAGCGAGAAGGCGTCGATCGCGATGCACGCGCTGGGGCGGCTGGGCGAAGTCGACGATGTGGCCTCGGCGGTCTGCTGGTTGATCGATCCTCGAAACGCGTGGATCACCGGTCAGGTGCTCGGCGTGGACGGGGGGCTTGGGACGATCAGATCGCGGTAGCGAGGCACTTTGGTCTGGGTCTTGCGGGACGAAAGTGGGGCTGGGCACTTGACCGATCCGAGCGTCAAGTATCCTGTAGCCCATGAGCACGACGAGTTCTGGATCGCAATCGATCAATTCGACGCTGGTTGAAACTCGGCTGTTTCCGCCACCACAGGCGAGCACGCTTGGGTTCAGCCGTTGGCATGTCTCTTCGCTTGAGGAGTACAAGGCTCTGCACGCGCTGAGCGTGCGCGATCCGGAGGGGTTCTGGGCAGAAGAGGCGAGTCGGCTGGATTGGATCGAGCCGTGGCACAAGGTGCTGGAATGGGAAGCGCCCGACGCGAAGTGGTTTGTGGGGGGCAAGATCAACGCCTGTTACAACGCCGTGGATCGGCATGTGCAGGCGGGGCATGGCGAGGCGCTGGCGATCCTGTGGGAGGGTGAGCCGCTGGGGCCGAGCACGAGCCATGCGGCGAGCACGAGCGACTATGCGCGAGAGCCGGAGATTCGGCGGATCAGCTATCGGGAGTTGCAGATCGCGACCAGCCGGTGTGCGAACGCGCTCAAGGCGCTCGGGGTGAAGAAGGGGGATGTGGTCACGATCTACATGCCGATGGTGCCGGAGCTTGCCGTCGCGGTGCTGGCGTGCGCGCGGATCGGTGCGGTGCACAGCGTGATCTTTGGCGGCTTCGCGCCGCACGCGATCAGCGAGCGCGCCATGGATGCCAACAGCAAGGTGATCATCACCGCCGACGGCGGGTATCGCCGCGGCGAGATCGTGCCGCTGCAGGAAAATGTCGAAGAGGCGGTGAAGCAGCTCGCCAACCACGGGCGCATCGTGAACCACGTGCTGGTGCTGAAGCGCACCGGGCACGTGCCCCCGAGCAAGCGGTTTGAGTCGGGCAAGCCGCGGGAGGGGCTCAACATCGGCACCAAGTTCCACTGGTGGCATGACGTCGTGGACAAGGCCAGCAGCGCGTGCCCATGCGCGGCGATGGACAGCGAGGACATGCTGTTCTTGCTGTACACCTCGGGCTCAACTGGCAAGCCCAAGGGCATCGTGCACACCACCGGCGGATATCTCACGCACGCGCAGATGACCAGCCGCCTGTGCTTCAACATGATCCCCGAGTCGGGCCAGATCTTCTGGTGCACGGCGGACGTCGGCTGGATCACCGGACACACGTATGTGATCTATGGCCCGATGCTGAATCGCGTGCCGACCTTGATGTACGAGGGTGCGCCGAACTTTCCGCAGAACGACCGCTTCTGGGAGATCATCGCCCGGCATCACGTCACGCAGTTCTACACCGCGCCGACGGCGATCCGCACGTTCATGAAGTGGGGAGACGATCACCCGGCAAAGCACGACCTGTCGTCGCTGCGCGTGCTCGGGACCGTCGGCGAGCCGATCAATCCCGAGGCGTGGATGTGGTATCACCGGACCATCGGGCGGGAGCGGTGCCCGATTGTGGATACGTATTGGCAGACCGAGACGGGCGGCGCGGTCTGCACGCCTTTGCCGGGCGCGATCGCGACCAAGCCGGGATCGTGCACGGTGCCGATGCTCGGGATCGACGCTGCGGTGGTGAACGAGCACGGCGAGGAGCTCGGGCCGAATCAAGGCGGGTTGTTCGTGATCCGAAAGCCCTGGCCCAGCATGCTGCGCGGGGTGTACGGGAATCGTGAGCGGTTCATCAGCAACTACTTCGGGCGGATCAAGGACCCGAAGACGGGCGTGCCGTATTACTTCTCGGCCGACGGCGCACGGCGGGATGAGCACGGCTATTTCTGGGTCATGGGTCGCGTGGACGACGTGATCAAGGTCTCCGGGCACTTGCTTGGAACGATGGAAGTAGAGAGCGCGCTGGTGAGCCATCCCGCGGTGGCCGAGGCGGCGGTGGTGGGCGTGCCGCATGAGATCAAGGGCAACGCGATCTGCGCGTTTGTGAGTTTGAAGACGCACTGGTTGCGGGCCAATAAACGCGAGCCCGATCAGGCCTTGAAGAACGAACTGGTCGCGCACGTGGCGAAGGAAGTGGGTGCGCTCGCCAAGCCGGATCAGATCCGCTTCACGGACATGCTGCCGAAGACGCGCTCGGGCAAGATCATGCGTCGTCTTCTGCGCGATGTTGCGGCGGGAGTCGAGAGAATCACTCAGGACACGACGACGCTGGAGGACTTCAGCGTGGTGGCCAAGCTTCGGGAGAATGAAGAGTAAAGGTCTCCTGGCGTCGGTGCTCGTAGCGGCGTCGCTCCAGCGTGTTCTTCGTGTACGCTCTGGCCATGTGGATCGCCTTTTCGGTCTTGGTTCTCGCTGTCCTGGCGATTGTCGTGCATGGCGAGAAGCGGCACGCGCGTCTGCGTCGGCGGTTGCGAGACTTGACGGGTGAGGTGCGTTCGATCTCGTCGCGATGCGATCGGGCCGAGCGCCACACGCATGCGCTCCGGACCCGGGCCTCGCTCGCAGCCGCGGGGCGATCGCCCCGTTTGCCCGTTCAGTTTGTCTCGCAGTTCGGCGAAGATGCCTGGATCATGGACCTATTCGAGGGCAAGCTCGAAGGGGTCTATCTGGAAGTCGGCGCGTTCGACGGCGTGCTCTTGAGCACCACCTACGCGCTCGAGGCGATCGGCTGGCGCGGCTTGCTCATCGAGCCGCTGGAAGATCGCTTTGTCGCGTGTCAGAAGCAGCGGCCCGGGAGCGTGGTGGTGCGGGCCGCGGTGGGCAAGCGCGGGTCTAGCGGCACGACCAGCTTTGAGCAGATCGTCGGCACGGGCCAGGGCGCGCTGGCCGACGTCGCCTCGTCGATTGCGCTCCCTGAGCACCAGCGGAATCAGGCCCGACGCTATGACGCGAGCGTCAGGAAGATCGAAGTGCCTCTGACGACGCTCGCGGAGCTGCTGGACCGGGCGAACTTTGGCACGCGGATCGATGTGGCCGTGATCGATGTCGAGGGCTTTGAGTTTGAGGCGATCGATGGGCTCGAGATCGATCGGCACCGGCCCCGGGTGCTGATCGTCGAGGATCTGACCGGTGGCAAAGAAGAGCGCGTCGCCGGGGTGCTCCGCGCTGCTGGGTATGTGGAGTCGGTGATGATCGGGCACAACCGCACGTGGATCGATGGGCGTGAGGAATCGTTGGTCCGGCGCGCGCGGATGCTCGAACTGGGCGGGGCGGTGCGGGAGTAAGGCCGGATGCATGTTCGGCGTTCATCCGGCTATGATGCGGCCCGCGGCGGGTTGCGTCGCGTATTTGGATGCACGAAGGAGACCTTTCACCATGACCAAGTCGTTCATGACCATTCTGGCCGCCTTGTCCGCCACGATGCTGCTGGCGGGTGTGGCCCGGGCCCAGGAATCCAAGCCCGAGGACAAGCCCAAGACCACGCAGCCCGCACCAGCGGACAAGAAGGATGACAAGCCGGCGGGTGGGGGCAGCGGCGGGGGAACCAGCGCACAACCGGCCGAGAAGGCCCCGGAGAAAGCCGTGTCCAACGTTGAGTATGTCAAGCTGACCACGAGCAAGGGCGACATCTATCTGAAGCTGGACCGGGCCAAGGCCCCGATCAGCACCGAGAACTTCCTGAAGTACGTCGACAAGAAGTATTACGACGGAACGATCTTCCACCGCGTGATCCCCAGCTTCATGGTCCAGGGCGGCGGCTTTACCAGCGACATGAAGCCCAAGGAAGGTCAGGACAAGCCCATCAGCAACGAGTGGCAAAACGGGCTGAAGAACAAGCGCGGCTCGGTCTCGATGGCCCGCACGGCCAACCCGAACTCGGCGACCAGCCAGTTCTTCATCAACAACGTCGATAACCCCTTCCTCGATCAGCCCCGTGATGGCGCGGCCTACGCCGTCTTCGGCGAGGTGGTCGCGGGCATGGAAGTGGTGGATGAGATCACCAAGGTCAAGACGACCAGCCGCGGCGGGAACGAGAACGTGCCGGTGGAGCCCGTCACGATCACTTCCGCAACCCGCGTGAAGGAAACCGACGTCCCGAAGAAGTGAGCCATCTTCACGGCTCGTCAACTCAGTGTTATCTGGACCCGAGGAAACTTCCTCGGGTTTTTTTCTGCCAGCATTCGGTGGAACTTCTCCGGAGAACTTCGCAGATGGGTTTAGAGTGCGCGGAAACGAGACGATTCGAGGACCTCCCTCTCTCGGGGAAGCTTGGTCTCTCAGACCGGGCTCTGGAGGTTCGACGATGTTGCGATTTGCAGACCTGAAGATTCGATCCAAGCTGTTTGTTCTTGGGGCCGCGTTCATGGTGGGCGTGTTCGCGCTCGGCACGCTGCTGTACACCACGATTCAGACGACCAAGGTGGGCGGGCCGCTGCACGCGGAGATCAACCTGTCGAAGGACCTGATCGCGGACATTCTGCCGCCGCCGGCGTATATCGTGGAGCCGTATCTGAAGCTGGAGCAGCTTTCCAGCGAGACGGACCCCAAGCGGGTGGCCACGCTGAAGAGCGAGTACGAGCAGGGCAAGAAGGACTACGCCGCCCGCCACGCATTCTGGACCGAGAACATGAAGCACCCGGGCATCCGCGACGAGATGCTTCGAGCGTCACACGAGAAGGTGCAGGCGTTCTTTACCGCGGCGGACAGTCAGTTCTTTCCGGCCCTGAACAGCGGGGATCAGGCCAAGGCCGCGGGAATCTGCCGGACCGTGCTCAGCCCGTTGTTTGAAGAGCACCGTGCGAGCGTGACGCGCGTTGTCGAGATGGCCAACGGGTTCGCGGCGGACATCGAGAAGAACGCCGCGGCGGAATCGAATCGACGCCTGACGATCGTCGGCATCGCCGCGTGCGTCATGATCTGCGGCTTGTTTGTGATGTTCCTCATCATCGCCCGTGGCGTCGGCGGGCCGATCGGGCTGATCAACGCCCGGGTGGCCGACCTGTGCAGCGGAAAGGGCGACCTGACCAAGCGGATGGGGATTATTCGAAAGGACGAAGTGGGGCAGTTGTCGGCCCAGCTCGACAAGTTCCTGGACAACCTGCAGTCGATCATGCGCGAGGTGGCGCAGGCCTCTGGCGAGGTGGCGAGCGCCTCGACGCAGATCGCCGCCAGCAGCGAGGAGATGTCGGCAACGATCGTGCAGATCACTCGGCAGACGGGCGAGGCCGCGAGCTGCGCCCGCCAGAGCGAGCAGGACGCCGGCCAGGGCGGCGAAGTCGTCGGAACAACCGTGAAGACGATGGGATCGATCAATGACGCCGTGCTGGCCGGGAGCCAGAGCGTCGCGGAACTGGGCTCGCAGAGCGAGCAGATCGGGCGGATCATCGGGGTGATCAACGAGATCGCCGACCAGACGAATCTGCTCGCGCTCAACGCGGCAATCGAGGCGGCGCGAGCGGGCGAGCACGGGCGCGGCTTCGCGGTGGTCGCCGACGAGGTCCGCAAGCTTGCCGAACGCACCACACGTTCGACCGAGGAAGTGCACCAGGCCATCTCGCTGATCCAGACCAACACCAAGACCGCGGTCGATCGCATGCAGGTCGGCACGTCCAAGCTGCAGCAGGGCGTGACCAGCGCGAAGCTTGCCGGCGAGCGTCTGGCAAGCATTGTGCAGGGCGCGGGCAGCGTTGCGACGATGATCGGCGAGATCGCCCAGGCCGCCGAGCAGGCCGGACAGGGTTCGTCCCAGGCGGCGCAGGCGGCCAGCTCACTCTCGGAGAAGGCCGAGCAGTTGCGAGACATCGTCGGGCGGTTCCGTCTGAACTGAGTCGGGCCGAGCTACTTGCCCTTGAACCAGGGCAGGAACGGCAGCACGATCGAGATCAGGATCAGGATGATCACGATCCACTCCAGGACCTCCAGGCGCAGTGCCGCCTGGCGGTCCTGCAGCTTTGCGTAGATGCTGTCGAGCGTGTGCAGCTTGCGTTCGATGCTGGCGTCGCGCTCGGGCAGGTGCAGCTTCGCCGCGGCCTGGCGATAGACGCGGGCGAGATACTGGTCGCCCACCAGCTTGATCGCGTTGTTGATTCCCTCATAGAGAATCGCGCTGTCCATCTGCAAGCGCGAGACTCTATCGAGCTCGCGCGAGCTGATCGGAAATCGGAACCACCTCGCCGCTCGTCGGTCGGAGACCATGCGATACGCGTCTTCAAGGATGCGATCCAGCCGATCGTCGAGCATGCGCAGTTCGAGCGATTCGACGTTCGCGAACTCGAGCACCGCGCGCACATCGTCGGCGTCGGAATCCAGCAGCACCGCGGCGTTCCAGTCGACGATCGCCGCGTCGGTCGGGCGATAGCTGGTGTGGGCCGCCAGGGCCTCGCCGGTTTCCTGCTCGGAGATCTCGCCCAGCTCGGCCCGCAGCACCCGGGCAAGCAGCCCGGCATGGGTACGGGCGATCTGGGACGGGTCGGTCAGCCCTTCGATGCTCTCGATCTGATGGACGACATAGTCCTCGACCGCGTCCTCACCGTGCGGGCGATCCAGCGCGGGGGTGATGAGCTTGGTCAGGTGCGCGAGCTGGCGGCGGGCCTCCTCGATCAGCGGCGTCGCGTCATACAACGCCGCGGACAGCTCCACGAGCGATGACAGCGGGCCGCTGAGTGGAACTCGAAACGTGATCGACACCGCGCCAAAGTCATAGATCAACAGCTCGGCCTGCGGCTGGATCGTCCAGCGCGTGCTCGCCGACGAAAGCTCGATGGGCGTGATCGGAAACGTAACACGAATCGGGAGCGGGCGGTAGTCAAAGTATGCCGGGCTCCGCCTGACTGAGCGGATGCTCGCTCGCTCGGCCGCCGCGCCCGAGAGCAGGGCGGCGGCGCGATCGAGATCGATCGCAAACGCGATGTCAAAGGCGAACATCGCCACGCTCTCGCCCGTGCGGATGCGGAGATCAGCGTTCGTGGGCATGGGGCATTGTTGGAGGTCCGGCGGCTGCTCGAAGGCCGGCATGCGAGCCATTCGCAGTCCGGATATCGTGGGCCACCAGATCATGTCGAGTAGACCAGTCATCCCCGGACCCGAGCGCACGCCTCTTCCCGAACTTGCTCGAAGCGGCGTGGCTGGTGCAATCTCCCGCCGAGAGCGAGCCCTCCGCGTGCTTGCGGCGTGGGGCTTTCCGATCGCCCTCTGGCTCGCCGCGACGTTCTTCCTCGGTGGTGCACTCGGCAAGAACACCGACGACTACGCGATCAACTTTCGCGACCCTGTGACGGGCGCGATCCCCGCGGACTTTGATCCCTTCAGAAACTATCCCTTCTTCTGGCGTCCGCTGCACGTGTTCATGTGCTTCACAGTCGGCACCTTTGTTCCAGACTGGGACCGGACGGTGCACTTCTTCTGCGCCCTCTTTCATGGGCTCGCCTGCGTCGGGCTCTTCCTTCTGCTGCGAGCGACGCTCAGGACCACGCTCGCGTCGGCTGCCGCCGCAATGCTGTTCATGGTGCTGCCATTGAACGGCGAGGTGCCCTTCTGGTTCTGCACCACCTCGACGGCCATCGGCGCGGCGTGCACGTTCGGCGTGCTGCTGCTGGTCGCGCGGTTTGCGCGGGCACGCACCGATCTTCGCGAGCGCCGATGGGCGTTGCTCATCCCGATCGCTCTGCTCTCGTTCATCGTGCCCTGCTGGTATGAACAAAGCGCGGCGCCGCTCGCGGCGATGCCCGCCGTCTATCTCACCTGCTGCCCCGCTTCCCAAAGGTGGGTGACCAGACTCGTGCGCGCCGGCGTGGTGACCGCCGTCGGCGGCGCGATGTGCGTGCTGTATGTCGCCTTGCTGCTTGCCACCGCGCCCAAGAACGCCCGCGGCGGGGCCGGATCGATCGTCACCGGTGATCGGCTTGCCGCTCGACTCTCCGAGTTTGCTCAGAGCATGCGATACAACCTTGGCGAGCGTGCCGAGCAGGTGATCATGGGATCGGTCACGCAGGGGCTCCGCACCATCGTGCAGCCGCAGAGCGTGCTGTGGGCGTGCGTGCTGCTGGGCTGTGCGGTGTTGTGGCTCGTGTGGCTTGCTCGGCGGGATCGTTCGGTGATGGGACAAGCCCTGGTGCCCGGGCTTGCGCCCGCGCCTCGGATTGAGGTGTCCATCGGGCGCGCACGACTCTGGATGGGGGTCGCGGGAGTGATCGTCTTTGCGGCTGGGTGGCTGCCCGTGCTGGTGATCGATCGACAGATCATCGAGCTGCGCAATCTCTATGTCCCGCTGCTCGGGGCGGCGATCGTGCTTGCCGTCGGGCTGGATGTGATCGTGGGCAGTGCCCGTTTGCTCGGCGGGCGAGTGTCGGTCGCGGCGCGAACGAGTATCGCCGCGCTGCTCGTCGGGATCATGCTCGCGGGCACGATCGGCATGATCGGTTTCCAGCGGCATCTCCAGGCGCGATATCAGCAGGATCAGTCGGAGATCCGCCAGCTTGTGGCGATGGTGCCCAGCCCGCCGCCGGGCGCGATCTTTGCGCCGTTTCGCACGACGCACGTGACACACACGGGGTACCCGCTCTTTGATCGCTCACGGTTCGGCGTCTTTGAGACGAGCTGGTCGGGCACGCCGGAACTCCGCCGCGCGTATCGACGAGCGGACATCGCGGCGACGGTCTTCAATCCCTGGGCTCCGCTGCCTTTGGTTGATCCGGATGAAACGGGCATCCGCTACACCCTGCGTCTGCCCAAACTCCCGGCATCATCCACGGTTCCTCCTCGACAAGCTGCAAAGGACGATCCACGCGACCTGATCGGCTGGGAGAGCATCATCCCGTTTGTCGTCGATGCTGAGGGTCGCGTAAAGCTCATACGCCGATTCGATCTGGAGCGTGCGGATCACCGTGATCTTGAGATTCGCCCGACCGTCGTGGCCAGCGTGCTTGCCGCGCGGGCCGAGTCGGCGCGCCAGGCCCGCGAGCGCGGCGAGCCCGAACCCCCAGCCATCCCCACGATCACGCGCCGTTTCGCCGACGCCCCCGCTCCGCCGGACCTGATCCCCCTCGGCGGGTGGACGTACTTCGACGCGGCGTCAAACCCGCAGGGCGATGCGCAGTTCGCCAGTGTGAACTGCTGGGAGACTTTCCGCGAGGCCACCTGGCTCGCCGTTGGATCCGGGCGGTCGGCCATGCGCACGATTCTCGCGCCATCCGACCGCCCCGAGCACCTGCTCCTGAGAGCGACGATCGGCGAGTATGACCTGAACAAGATTCCCGACGCACCGGCGATGGAAGTGGTCGCGTCCCTCCGAAACCTGCCGCTCGACGCCTCGGCTGGTTCGGGCGAAAAGGTGCTCGGCGTGTTGCGTCTGGAGCCCAGAATGCTCCGCCAATCACGCCGCTGGCTGCCGCTGGTGGTCACGGTGCCGCCCCGTGGCCCTCAGGGGGCCGAGGTGCGGGTTTCCGTGCGGGCCGCGGAGGCAAAGGCCCCAAATCCACAGCCCGGGCAACAGCCCGGCTCTCCAGCAGATCTACAGGGATCAACCCGGGTTCTGCCGCCTGTGTGGGTCACGCACGGGTATCAGCAGTCGATTGTCGACAGCGCGGAAGGGGATCCAAAGTAGACGATTTGCCGAGCGTTCCGTATGCTGGTGATCCGGTCGGCACGGAACACCCGCGTGAAACTCAGCGTCGTCATTCCCTGTTACAACGAGGAAAAGAACCTCGATGTCCTGCACACGCGGCTGACTGAGGTCGTCTCGCGCTGCACGGACGACTATGAGCTGATCTGCGTCAACGACGGGTCGCGTGATCGCACGCTCGAAGGCCTCCGGACCCTCGCGGCGAAAGACCCCCACGTCAAGTTCCTGAGCTTCAGCCGAAACTTTGGCCACGAGACGGCGGTCGCCGCTGGACTGGATCGCGCGGGCGCAAGCTGGGAGGGTGAGGGGGGGGGGGTGCGATGCCGCGGTGCTGATCGATGCCGACTTGCAGGACCCGCCCGAACTCATCGCCCAGATGGTCGCCCGGTGGAAGCAGGGCGTGCAGGTGATCTATGCCAAGCGGCGCAAACGCCGCGGCGACCCGGTCTTCAAGAAGATCGCGATCTACTTCTTCTATCGCCTGATGGGCAAGATCAGCGAGATCGACATCCCGCTGGATACCGGTAACTACCGGCTCATGGATCGGCGCGTGGTGGAGGTCGTTCGGGCCTGCCGCGAGAATCCGCGGTATGTCCGCGGGCTCGTGCCCTGGGCCGGGTTCAAGCAGGAAGCGCTCGAGTTCGACCGCGATCCGCGCCACGCCGGCGAGACGGGCTACGGCTTTTTCAAACTCGCCAAGCTCGCCCTCGATGGCATCTGCTCCTTCAGCCAGGCGCCTCTGCGCCTCGCGACGTATCTCGGCTCGATCGTCATGGGGCTCAGCGTGCTGCTGGCGATCGTGGTGGTGCTGGAACGCATCTTCTTCAACTCTGAAGAGATTCCCCGCGGCTTTGCCTTCCTCGCGTGCGCAACGTTCTTCATGGGCGGCGTTCAGCTCTTCATGCTCGGCATGCTCGCGCAGTACGTCGGGTACATCTTCAAGAATGTCCAGAATCGACCGATGTACATCATCGCCGACGAGGGCGGATTTCCAGCGCCAGGTCCGATCGTCGGCCCAACACCGAGTGCCCACGGGTTCGCGGCGCAGGTCGTGGTGCGCACCGGCGACCTTGGCGCGATCAACGGTCGAGCCCTGACCCCTCCCCCCGCCCTCACCACCCGCGGCGCGGAGCCGCCCCGTGGATGACGCCCTCTATCGCCTGCACGCCGAGCGTGAAGAGACATATTGGTGGTGGGTGGCGAAGAACCGGATCATTCTGTCGCTGGTGGAGCGGTATGGTCGGGTTTCGGGTCTCGGGTCTCGGGTCTCGCATGCGGAAAAGCACGAGGCCAACTCACCCGATTCCCGATTCCCGACTCCCGATTCCCGCCCCTCCGCCCTCGACATCGGCTGCGGCGCGGGCGCCCTGCTCACCGCGCTCGCCGCGGAACGCTTTGGCTACAGCGTCACCGGCATCGACATGTCCGCGATCGCCCGGGACTATTGCAAGAAGCGCGGCTTTGATGTTCTCGACGGCGCGCTCCCCGATCAGCTTCCTGCGCAGATCGTCGCCCACGCTCCATCCCGCGGCGGGCGCGGCTATGACCTGATCGTGCTCAGCGAGGTCATCGAGCACGTGCCCGAAGACCGCGCCTCCATCGCCGCGTGTGTTGATCTGCTCAAGCCCGGCGGCCTGGTGGTCTGCACCGTGCCGGCGCACATGTGGCTCTGGTCCAGCCACGATGATTTCAACTACCACCAGCGCCGCTACACGCGGTCACAGTTCGGCGCGCTCTTTGATGGGCTTCCCGTTCACCAGCTTGTTCTGAGCTACTACCAACTTGCGTCAATGCCGCTGGTCGTCGCGGCACGCGTGGTGGAAAAGGCCAAGACGCGACTGAGTGGCAAGCCCCCGGCCGAGCCGACCGTGGAGCCACTCCCCGGATTGATCAACTGGACTTTGACCAAAGCGTTCGAAGTTGAGAAGCACCTGCTGCCGCACACGCGTCTACCAAGCGGAACGAGCGTGATCGCGGCGTATCGCCGCATCTGAAGCTCGCGCGATCGGTCGGCCTATGCTCATCTGTTGCGCTGCCTGCTGCCGTCCGCGTTGGTCGAGCTGCCCGCCGAGTGCCTCCCGACGCTTCCTCAGCCCGAGCGAACGCACCGGATCCATGATCAAACGCGCCTCGGGCACGAAAAGGTATCGCACATGAAGCTGTACGTCGGCAATCTCTCCTTCCAAACCTCCGAAACGCAGCTGCGCGAGCTGTTTGCCACCCACGGCGAAGTCTCGTCCGCGTCGATCGTCATGGATCGGGAAACCGGCCGTCCCCGCGGGTTCGGCTTCGTTGAGTTCCGCGACGCCGCTCACGCACGCGCCGCGATCACCGCGCTCCATGGCAAGAACTTCGACGGGCGCGATCTCACCGTCAACGAAGCCCGCGCTCGCGAAGGTGGCGGTGGCGGTGGCGGTGGTCGTCGCGGCAGCTGGTAATCTCACCACGCTCAGCGGTCCCCGCGAGCGCCACGGAGGTTCACATCCCGAGCCACGATAACGCCAATCCGGCCTTGGGCCCGGCGCGTGCGCCGGAGCGCCTTGCGCGCCCCGACGCCGTGTCAGGCCTTCGGCCGCGGTGGGCCTATACCATCAGCATCGTGCTGATCCACCTCCTCGCGCTCCTGGCCTTCTGGCCCGCGCTCTTCAGTTGGACCGGCGTCGTGCTCTGCGTGCTCGGGCTCTACGTCTTCGGCACTCTCGGCATCAACCTCGGCTTTCACCGCCTCCTCACCCATCGCAGCTTCACCTGCCCGCGATGGGTCGAGCGGTGCGTGGCCATTCTCGGCGTCTGCTGCCTGCAAGAAGGCCCGGCCCGCTGGGTCGCCATCCATCGCAAGCACCACCAGCAATCCGATGAACAGCCCGACCCGCACAGCCCGCTGGTCGCCTTCCTCTGGGGCCACGTCGGCTGGCTGATGGTCGAGAATCGCGAGACCGATTCCTACCACGTTCTGCAGCGTTATGCCCGCGATCTCGTTTCCCAGCCGTTCTACCTCAAGCTCGAACGCCGGCTCAACTGGTTCTGGATCTACCTGCTGCACGCCGCGGCGTTCGCCGTCGTCGCGTTCATCATCGGGCTCGTCATCACGCGGTCATCAGATGCTTTGTCCGCGGGCTCGCTCGGCCTGAACTGGCTCGAAGCGGGCCGATTTTCACTCAGCGTCGTGCTCTGGGGCGTCATCGTCCGCACCGTGCTCGTCTGGCACATCACTTGGAGCGTGAACTCGCTCAGCCATCTCTTCGGCTATCAGACGCATCTCGATACCGGCGAGAACAGCCGAAACAACTGGTTCGTCGCCCTCATCTCCAATGGCGAGGGCTGGCACAACAACCACCACGCGGACCAGTGTTCCGCCGCTCATGGCCACCGGTGGTTCGAGTTGGACGTGACCTACTGGACCATCCTGCTGATGGAGCGCGTCGGGTTGGCCAGGAACGTGAAACGCCCCGGACGCCTGGCCGTCGAGTCCCCGGGCGACTTGGCACATGGCTCGGCATCCGATCCACGGGCGACCGGCGCACGAAACCCCTGAAATTGCCCGAGCAACCTGGAGCGGAGAAGCCGATACCATGGGGTATGCCCGACCCGCTCGCGTCGTCCTCCGCCCCGATTTCCGCCGCCGATCCGCAGCAGGCCATCGCCCAGGTGCGACAGGCCTACGACCGCCTGCGTGAGCAGATCCACAAGGTGATCGTGGGTCAGGACGCGGTGGTGGATCAGATTCTGATGGCGATGTTCTGCCGCGGGCACGCGCTTGTTGAGGGCGTGCCGGGTCTGGCCAAGACGCTCCTGATCTCGACGATCGCGCGGACGCTGTCGCTGGGGTTCAGCCGCATCCAGTTCACGCCCGATCTGATGCCCAGCGACATCACGGGTACGGAAGTGATCGAAGAGGACAAGTCCACCGGCGTGCGCGAGCTGCGCTTCGTCAAGGGCCCGATCTTCGCCAACGTGATCCTCGCTGACGAGATCAACCGCACGCCGCCCAAGACGCAGGCGGCGTTGCTTGAGGCGATGCAGGAGCACCAGGTGACCGTCGGCGGCATGCAGCACAAGCTCCCGCAGCCCTTCTTCGTGCTGGCGACGCAGAACCCCATCGAGCAGGAGGGCACCTATCCCCTGCCCGAGGCCCAGCTCGACCGCTTCATGTTCAACATCCGCATTTCCTATCCGACCGCCGACGAAGAGGTCGAGATCGTCCGCCGAACCACCTCCGGCGCCCGCGGCGTGCCCGAATCAGTCCTCACCAGCCAGGACATGCTCGCCGTGCAGGACCTCGTCCGCCAGTGCCCCGTGCCCGACCACGTGATCCGCTACGCCATCCGCCTGGTGCGCACCACGCGTGTCAGCGAGCCGCTGGAAGGCGTGGAGCGCCCCAAGCTGGTGAAGAGCTACGTCGGCTGGGGCGCCGGCCCACGCGCGAGCGAATACATGATCCTCGCCGCCAAGGCCCGAGCGATCCTCACCGGCAGCTATCACGTCACCGCCGAGCACATCAAGGAAGTCGCTAAGCCGGTGCTCCGCCACCGCATTCTGACGAACTTCAACGCCGAGGCCGATCAGGTGACCACCGACGCGATCATCGACGCGATGCTGCGGGATGTGCCGATCGAGGGCGCAGGCGCGGCGGAGAAGAAGCAGATGGACGCCGTGCTGAAGTGATCGTGCCACCGACGGCGGCTCGCCGCAGCCGGTCTGCTTCAGTCTGTCTTCGCCGGCCCTACACCGTCACCCCACTCGCCCTCGACCGCACATTGTCCAGCACATTCATGAAGTTGATGTAGCTGTCATACGGCGAGTCGTACGGCGAAAAGTACTTGTGCACGTCGCCGTCTGACCAATACTTCGTGCACATGTAGTAAAAGTGATCGCTCGTCGTCAGCTTCCGCCAGTCGGCCAGCAGATACCCCGCCTCGTCCAGCTCGCGCTGCTTCATCGCGTCGTTCGCGTCGCCCTTCACCGCCGCCAGGGCGGCTCCGTACCGCTCCTTGATCGGCTTCTCCAGCTTGTACGTCTCCAGCAGCGCGTTGCTCTGCATCGCGTTGCCCAGCCACGCCGTCAGGTCGCGCTCGGTGTCGGCCCATGAGATCATGTGCGGCACGTCGTACACGCCCACCGGATCAAACCGCTCAATCGCCTCGCTCGGCGTATTGAAATGGTTCTGCCCCGGGTTCACGTCAAAGATCTTGCCCGGCATCGCCCGCAGAAACTCAAAGATCCCCGTGTCGGCCCACTGGTGCTCGCCGAAGGTTTCATAGTCCATGAACAGGTTGCACAGCGTGCCGTCGCCGTTGATCTGGTTCACCCACCCGGCAAACTTCTCCGCGCTCAGCGGCCACTCCGCCCACCCGCGATTGCTGAACCGGAACGCGATGTCATCGCTCAGCCGATAGTTCTTCAGCATCATGCAGAACGGCTTGCCCGTCGGCCCATCCCCCGTGTGCGGCGGGCGATACAGATAGTTCGGCGACCGGAACCCCAGAATGTGATCCACCCCCTCGCAGATCCCGCCCATCCACCGCTTCTTGCCTTGTGCCTTGGGTGGCTCGCTCGTCCCGAGCGAGTTTGCCTTGGGTGGCTCGCTCGTCCCGAGCGAGTTGCCTTTGCTTCCTGCCCTTCCCGCCCCCGAAGCCGCCCCGCTGGGGACCAGCGGGCCACCCTCATCCACCGTCATCTGGTTCAGAAAGTGCCCAAGGTCGTTGTTGTAGATCAGTTCGGTATTCCGGAAGACCTTGGGCGTCTGCCCAAAGAGCTCCTGAATCTTCTTCGTGTGCGCGTTCACCTGCTCGGTGAACTCCTGCCGCGAGTACAGAAAGCTCAGCGAGTGGTAGTACGTCTCCCCCAGAAACTCGCAGCACCCGCTGTCGGCCAGCCGCTTGAAGATGTCCAGCACATCCGGGCAAAACTCGGCCATCTGATCCAGCACCACGCCCGTGAGCGCGTACGACACCCGGAAGTTCCCCTTGTGGGCCTTCACCATGTCCAGAATGAGCTGCGTCGCCGGGCGATAGCACTTGTCCGCCACCTTGCGGCAGATCTGCCCGTTCTTCTCGGTGTCAAAGTAAAAGTGCGAGTTGTCAAACACCGTGTAGCGTTTGAGGCGGAACGGCTGGTGGACCTGGAAGTAGAAGACGACGGATGCCATGGTGCAGGGAGGATACACGCCCGCCGGGGGCGATGCACAACGCATCGCCCCCGAGATTTCAGCCGCCGTTCTTCAACCAATCAATCCGTCGGCCCGGTCGTGCACGGCGGGCTTCCCAGATCACACAACACGCCTCGCTGCTGAAGCATGGCCGCGAATGCCAGGCAGTCCTGTTCCGTCACCGTACCCACGCCCTTGATGAGGGTGTAGAACGCGCACAGGTCCGAAGGGGAGAGGAATCCGTCGTTGTTCATGTCGAATGCAGAGTGTTCTTTGCCGGTGCTCTCGGCAGCCAGTGAACCGTTGCGAACTCGCCAGAAGTCCTCTGCAAACGGCAGCAGGTCGCCGCCGTTCTGCGATCCGTCGTGGTTCCAGTCATAGTCCAGGTTGTCGGCATCGGCACCGATCACCTGCAGCATGTCCACATGAGCCGTGAACGGAACGGGTCCGCCAAACTCGACCAGCAGGTCGCACTTGGCCGGATTGAGCGGATTGATAAACCCAGGCGTGAACAAGCTGCCGTTCTTGTTGGAGATCTGGCCGGTCAAGATGTAGCGAAAGCCGTAGGCCGGGCTGTACCCGGGCTCTGCTCCGACAATCTGCATGGGCACGGGGACGTACGAGGAACCAAACGCCGTGATCCGCTTGATCTGGACGCTGGTGCTGAACATGTTGATGAGATCCCAGTACTCCGGCGTGCCCCGGAGCGGGAACGACGCTGGCGGATTAATCGACCGGATGTTCACCTCCAGGTTCACGCGCACCAGCGGTGAGGTCCGCACCGACTCCATGCCCCATACCCCCGCGCCGATAAACGCCGGGCGAATCTCAAACCTCGGAGCCAGTCGAACCATGTTCTGATAGGGAAGCAAGACTTGGCCCGAAGGAACGCTTTCGACACTC
The DNA here is from genome assembly GCA_019750095.1 of Phycisphaerales bacterium. Taxonomy (GTDB): domain Bacteria; phylum Planctomycetota; class Phycisphaerae; order Phycisphaerales; family UBA1924; genus UBA4658. The sequence continues at coordinate 13,414 of JAIEOW010000051.1, read as the reverse complement.
AGCGGCTTCGCGTCGCCAACTTCTAGATTATCCAAACTTGGATCGATCGAATCGCTCAGCGTAGGCGTCGCCACGGGCGTGCCTGTGGTCACCACGCCTGTCAGCGTCTGGCCAGTCGCCAGTCCGATGCCCCACACCTGATCGATGATTCGCCGATACTTCGCAAGATTCTGGGCACAGCGTGCGGGGGTCGAGGCCTCCACCGGCATGAACAGGTTGAACTCACGGCAGTTCTTCGCCCTGGCGAGCGCAAGCAGCTTGCGATGGTGGTCAGCATTCACCATCACCAGATTGATCGCCGCAACCCAAGGCGTGATGTAGAACGACACCCGACCTTCACCTGTCATCCCATTGGGCGTCGCGTGCGGCTCTTCGCTCAGCAGCACACTTTCAAACGCCTCACGGGCAAACTGCAACACGTAGTCACTCTTGCTCTGTCCCGGGGCCAGCGCGGGCACGAAGGTCGTGCCGTGGCCATATGAAACCGGCGCGTTGAAGTCGGCGTAGTTGTGATACGAGAAGGTCAGGATGTTGGTGGCGTTGTCAGGGAAGTCGCGTTCTGAAAAGCGCCGAACAACATCGCCGTTCCACCGATACGGCGGAAAGTCATCGAGCTCGACATGGTCCGACGTCTGCCAACTGAAGTTCGTCCAAGCCGGGGTGTCCCCACTCAGCGTGAACTTCGAGATCGCCGCCCCAGAGCCGAAGTCCCTCACCACCGACCGGGCGAACGCGGCGTTCTGAGTCTGGGTCATCACACTGTTGAACCACTCCCAGCGCCGAAGGTTGTTGAACGAGCAGTCGATGCAATCACTTCGAAGATCAAGAAATGACCCAATGCGGTCCGGAATGCCGAGCGTCGCCCCGGCGTTCATGTCCCACGGTCCATTGGGATCGAACATCCCGCCATCGGGAACGCCACGGACGGGGAGAGACAAACGGCGTGGATCCGCTTAGGGTTGTCCGAAACCGGGAGCAAGAAGGGCATTGAGCCCAGTGTTTGGTCCATCGATCCAAGATGCCACGGCTGCGTTCGTGCTCTCAAAATCAAAGATCAGCCGGGCGGGCTGAAACGCGGCTTGGTTGGGGAGTTGTGCATTCTGAATCGTGGCCGTATACGCCGTGGCAAAGTCTCCAAGCCAGTTCGAGAGTTCTTTCGGGCCTTGCTCAAACCACGGCGTCTTCCAGAACTCGGTGGCTGAGAGGATCCAATCGTTCGGCTGACCAGTTCCGATATCCGCCTGCGTGACCCATCCTGCGGGTTTGGCGAGATATGGCGCGTCCTGCCAGAACGGAAGATCGTTGAAGCCATCTGAAAAGGCACCAGGATCGACCGGCAGCCCTCGCCGACCCGCGCCATACCCAACGAGCATGATCGCCAAGGCATTGTTGGCCACGGGCGGGAGGTTTGCGTTGATCAACGCCTGGTTGTATCCAAGTGCCTTCTGCGCAGTAAGCACACCCCAGTTTGCTCCGCCGCCCATGCCGCCGGTACGCGTCTGCATCCGCACAATCGGCCGAAACCTCGGATCGCCATTGGCACATGTGACCAACGCGGCAAGATCTGTCGAGCCATCCAGCGGTGTCTGCACCCAGAACTTAATTGGTGGTTCTGTCTGTGCCAGTGTTGATTGATGACCCGCAAAGAGTCCGAGAACTCCTGCGACGACGATGCTCCGATACCGCATGCCAATCTCTCCTCTACGTGAAATATGTTCCGAGCGTGCTGAGTGAACGATGCTCAGCGCGGAATGTCCTTGCCGAGAATCCCGTTTCTCGTCGCCCAAAAGAACGCTCTGTACTTGTTGAACGATGTCGGCGAGTCTGATCGAGAACCATCACCGTTCTCGATCCCATCTGACCAGATTGAAGGCTTGATCGAAAGGGACGGGCCGGTCAGTCCAAACTGTAAGACAGTATCAGGAATTTCAAAATCGCCAGATGGCTCGTACGTCGCCCGCACTTTGGGGTCAGGCGTGATCGATGGGTTGGTCAAGTCGTGCAATATCTTCAGCTTAATGCTCGACACGCTCCCATCCACCGTAGCGAAGTTCGTGGTAGCTTCCGGGTTGTTGAACATCGGGAAGTAGGATTCGCGTTCGCCTAAGCTCGAAGGCCGGTCTCTGCGCGTTGTGTCAAAACGCTGAAAGATCATGACCTTGGCCTGCGGGCTGATCACGTCGGAGAATCGGTTCCGTCGCAGCACCTTTGGCTGATTGAGCAAGATCGGCGTTCGTACCGCAGTTTTGTAGAGTTCAGACCCGAGCCACAAGGTCGGCGAGGCCCAATAGGACATGTCGTACAGAATCGAATCGCCGCGTGTGTTGCGGAAGCGCTCGATCGGTCGCCGGTCGGCGGGATCGAAGAGCACATCCGTTCCTGTCGCACCCGACGAACTCAGGTATTGGTGAGCGAGCGCTCCCCATGTCAGTGCAAAGAGTTGGGTGGTGTATGGATCTTGGCCGTACCCATATATCCACACCGGCCCCCCATTCAATGACCGCTCCGCGAGGACGTCATACCACGCCGCAATCCCAGAGCTTTGCAGCTTCGCATCAAACGGATTGACAAACGACTCCTTGTGGTCGTTGGAGTACGCCACCTGCATCCCGGCACACTGCTTGAGATTGCTCAGATTCACGGCAAGCTGCGCCGCCCGCCGCGCCTTGCCTATAGCCGGCAGCAGGATGCCCACCAGCACCGCGATGACCGCAATGACAACAAGCAACTCGATGAGCGTGAAGCCGATGCGCGCAGGCAACCCCGTCTTGCTCCACCGAACCACTCTGGCTTGACCAAATCTGCCCCGCCGCATGGCCACCTCCAAACCGCCCTCTTTGTCCAGAATAACGCACTTCGAGCAGGCTTGCAAGGAGAAAACATGCTCAGGGCCGTGTCTTCACCCCCCAGCCCTACCCCACACGGGGGATCACCCCCCATTCCAACTGCCCTCAAACCTCACAATCTCACCAACTGCCCCCTCCCGCTGCCCGATACCTCGCAAAGTCCCGTCTTGTGTTATACTTCCCCAGTCCGAACGCTCGAAACGCGAGATCTTCCGCCGTCGGCATACGCCGCACGGCATAACAGTCCTCTTTCGGTGGGTGGGTCGGTTCGTCGGTGTGTGCCGGTCTTGGTCGCGATCATTGGATGATCCGATCGCATTGGGTCTGGGCTCGGCGTCGCGTTGCAACGCTCAAAGCCCCGGCTTGGAAAGGACGGCCGTGCTATGGACGGTTCTCAGTCAGACTCCGCGTTCTCGCTCGTCAATCCCACAGCCCTCCTCGATCCGCCGAAGCCCTTTGTCGGCAGCTCGGCCATCGACACCCAGCCCATCACCCCCGGCTGCCCCGCCTGGCACGACATGGTCTATCGCTCCGCCGGCGGCGACATGAACTCTGTCCGCTGGGCCGACGGCAAGGCCAACCCCGCGCTCGTCTCGTGGCTGAACGCCGAGGCACCGGCCCGCGTGCGTCCGGGCAGCCGTGCCGTGGTCGTCGGCTGCGGCCTTGGCGATGACGTGATCGAACTCATCAACCGCGGCTACGACGCCATCGGGTTTGACGTCTCGCCCACCGCCATCGAATGGGCACGTCGCCGCTTCCCCGCCCACTCGTCAGCGTTCTGCGTCGCCGACCTGCTCGCACTGCCCTCGCGCTTCCGCCACCGCTTTGAACTGGTCGCCGAGGTGTACACGCTGCAATCCATGCATCCCGGCCTGCGCGAGCAGGCCGCGGCGGCCGTGGCTTCGATGGTCGGCCCCCGCGGCGTGCTCGTCGCCGTCGCCCGCGGGCGCGATGGCACAGACATGCTCGACGAGCGCACCGGCCCGCCCTGGCCCCTCTGCCCGTCAGAAATGCAAGGCGTCTTTGAGTCGGCCGGGCTCAAACCCTGCCGAGCGATGGATGACTTCCTCGACGACGAGCAACCCGCCCAGCCCCCCCAACGCCGCCTCCGCGGCATCTTCGAGCGCACCTGATCGCGGTCTTGATTGTCTTGAGGGTGGCCCGCTCGTCCCGAGCGGGTCTTCTTGGGTGCACAGAAATCAAAGCATGACGCTGGGGACCAGCGTCCCACCCAAGGCACCTTACTTGCCCGCGCGCTTCGCCGGGCTCACCACTTCCGCCACCGGCTGCCCCTCGATCGATTTCCCGCTGCGAAACGCTGCGACGATCTTCTCCCGCCACTGCGCGAGATACGGGGCCATCTTCCGGTTGTCCTCCGGATCATGCCCGTGTTCCAGCGTCTCGTTCATCGTCGAGCCCGCTGGCTTGCCCTCCACCAGCTCGCGATACAGCATGATGCACACACCCGTGCGCTCCGACCCCGCGGCACAGTGCACCAGTACCGGCTGTTTGCTCGGATCGGTGATGATCCGCAGGGCCTCGACGTACGCGTTCGGGTTGCCCGTGCCATCGCCAGACAGGCGAAAGACCCGGCGCTCTACGTTCATCTCGTCGGCGACCTGTTGCGCTTCGATCTCCAGCTCAGGCCGCGTGTCATACGCGCCCAGATCAACGATCGTCTTGATCCGGTGCTCGCGGATCACCGATCGTGTCGCCATCGCCGTCAGGTTGCCCGAGCGATACAGCTTCCCCTCGGCGACCACGCCAAAGTTCTTCGGAAACAGATTCGGATGCACAAACTGCACATACGCCACCACCGCGCCCACCACAATCAGCGCGATCACAATGATGCGGATCAGTCCACGAGCAGATTTGCGTTGCGCCGGCGTGTCCACGTGCATCGATCTTAGGCCTTGGCCCATAGGATTCGGCTCATGCCGACGCCCGACGAACCGAGCCCAGCCACGCCCACGCCCGCCTCTCCCGCGGCACGTTCGATCGGCTCGCCATCGTCCAAGCCCACCGGCCCGGCCTCGGCGTATCCCGAGAGCGTCACGCGCCTGATCGACGAACTCGCCAAACTCCCCGGCATCGGGCGAAGGTCCGCCGAGCGGCTGGCGTTCTATCTGCTCAAAGCCGCCAAGAACGACGCGCTGGCTCTGGCTCGCGCCATCACCGACGTCAAACAGCGCGTGCGGCATTGTGCCGTCTGCTACAACCTCGCCGACGATCCCGCGCTCAACTTGTGCAGCGTCTGCACCGACGATCGCCGCGATCGCTCGCAGGTGATGGTGGTGGAGCAGCCCAAAGACCTGATCTCGCTGGAACAGACCGGCGCGTTCAAGGGCATCTATCACGTCCTCATGGGCCGCATCGCTCCGCTGGAGGGGGTGAATCCCGGCGATTTGACAATCCACGACCTTCTGCACCGCATCAACACCCCCTCGGCCAACGCCGGGGGCGTGCCAATCCGGGAAGTGATCCTCGCCCTGAATCCGACACTGGAGGGCGACGGCACCGGGCTCTTCCTCGCCGACGCCCTTCAGAACGCCGGCGTGCGGATGACCCGGCTGGCCCGGGGCCTGCCGACGGGCTCGCAGTTGGAATACGCCTCCAAGGCGGTATTGGCCGACGCGATCCAGGAACGCCGACCGATCTAGCTCCGTCCCGCGACGGCACTTCGGGGGATAACTGCCCAATCCGGGTCAATGGCGAGCCAAGCGATTTCGACCATCTAGCAAAAGTCGGGCCAAACTCGCTTGGCATCGGGCCTTGCTATGCCGACAATTCGACGTCTCGTACCGGAGCCCGTGAGACGGGCCTGGGCGAGCCGTCTGGATTGGACCCATTCCCATGCGCTTCGACGCCTCACAGCACATGAAGCTCAGCCAGCAGATGAAGCTGGCGCCGCGGATGATCCAGTCGATGGAAATCCTGCAGATGCCCCTCATGCAGCTTGAGGAGCGCATCGCCCAGGAGCTGGAATCCAACGTCACGCTGGAGATCGACGACCTCTCTCCGGATCAGGACGCCGACGGACTCTCCACGACTTCCGATGAGTCTGGCGATTCGTCGGATGATCTCGATGGTCCCGACATCGATGGCGACGATGATCCCAACGCCGAGCTCGGCGCCTCGAGCGACGCCGAGACTTCCAGCGAAGCCCGCAGCGAGGACGAGCGCGAGCTGGCCGTCGACGAAGCGCACGGCACCGACGACTTCGATCGGCTGGACAGCTTTGAGCAAGATCATCCCGAAGTTCGCGCCAACGAATACACCGAAGCTGGGCCCGAGGAGAAGGGCACCGATTACGACCTGCTCGAACGCGGCATGTCTACCCGTCTTGACGGCGAACCCGACGCCAAGAGTCAGGCGATGGCCAACACCGCCGCCCGGCCGGAATCGCTCGTCCAGCAGTTGCAGGAGCAGTGGGGCCTCGCCGATGTCGAGGACGCACTCCGCGAGCCCGGGGCGGCGATCATCGGCTACATCGAAGACGATGGCTATCTGCGCACCCCGCTGGAGACGATCATCGATCGCCTCCCCCCCGCGACCGACGCTCAGCCGCGCCCCACGCTGGAGCTGATGCACAAGGCCCTGCAAGCCGTGCAGATCCTGCTCGAACCGCCGGGCGTCGGCGCGCGAGACACGCGTGAGTGCCTGCTGATCCAGGCCGATGCGCTCACCGATCTCTCACCCATAAGCGAGCGCGAGCAGTGGGCGATCGTGCGGCAGCTCATCGCCGATCATCTCGAAGACCTCGCCCAGAACCGCCTGCCGCGGATCGTGGAAAAGACCGGGCTGAGCATGACGCAGGTCAAGCAGGCGATGGAGCGGATGAAGCTTCTGACATTGTCGCCGGGCCGACAACTCGTGAACGATGCGCCGGGGATGATCGTTCCCGACGCGATCGTCGAGCACGACGCCGACCAGGATCGCTACATCGCGTATCTGAATGACACGCGCTTGCCCAACCTGCGGATCAATCAGGAATACGCCAAGCTCGCGCGCGAGAAAGAATCGCCCAAGGCGACCAAAGAGTTCATCCGCAAGAACCTCTCCAACGCCGCGTGGCTGATCGACGCCGTCGAGCAGCGTCGGCGAACGCTCCTGCGGGTGATCAACGTCGTGGTCGACGCGCAGCGCGAGTACTTCGATTACGGCCCGCAGGCGCTCAAACCCCTGCCCATGACCCAGGTCGCCGAGCAACTCGGGATCCACGTCGCCACCGTCAGCCGGGCCGTGAGCGACAAGCACCTGCTCACCCCGCGCGGCGTGGTGCCCCTGCGTGGCTTCTTCTCCGGGGGCACGCAAACCGAGAGTGGCGAGAATGTCTCGTGGGACGCCGTCAAAGCCGCGTTGAAGGACATCATCGACGCCGAGGACAAGGCCAGCCCCTTGTCCGATGACGCGCTCGCCGACGAGCTGAGCAAACGCGGCATCGAGATCGCCCGCCGAACCGTCGCCAAGTACCGCGACCAGCTCAACGTCCCCAGCGCTCGCCTGCGCAAGAAGTTCTGATCACGCCGACAGCAGTAATTTTCGGAACGCGTTCGGTGCTTTCTGCCTGAATCAGCCCGTGGCGGCAGACCTCGGCCAGTGCTCCAAAGTGCTTTGCCCCAGCGATTCACACTGAGCTACGGGGTTTTCCGGAATATCGGAGTACCTCAGGCGTTTTTCTGGAGCATTGCTCAGACTAGGGCTTGCATGGGCCTTGATTCGGGGTATTCTTCACAAAGCGTTCACTCTAGAGAGTGCCGCTTGTTCGCACAACCGCGCCTGAATAAGGCGCACAGAGGAGAGAGAAGAGATGCGTACTGCTGCTATCGCTTTGTTTGGCCTGCTGGCCATTGCCGGCACCGCCTCGGCGTCGATCTACGCCGAAGTCCCCGATGCAGGTGAGCTCCCGGGCACCGCCCAGAGCGTCACCGGCGCCGGCGCCCTCACTGGGATCACCGGTTCGGTGACCGCTGGCGACGCGGACATGTTCCGCATCCGCATCAGCAACCCGGCCGCGTTCAGCGCTGCCGCCACGGGCATCCAGGGCGACACGACCCTGTACCTGTTCAACCTCGACGGCACGGGCATCGCCAAGAACGATGACATCTCGGGCTCAAACTTCGAGTCGTTGCTGCCCGTCGGCGCGGCTCAGTACGCCGGTCTCCCGGCTGGCGACTATCTGCTCGCCATCGGCGGCTTCGCGTATCAGCCGTTCTCGGTCGCCGTTCCCTCGCTGCTGAGCGAGGCCGTGTTCGATGCGAACGTGTTCACGGGCGTGCAGTCGCCGCAGAATGCTGGCCCGGTCCTGTCGTGGTTCCAGCTCGTCACCGGCCCCAGCTCCGGCAACTACGAGATCACGCTGACCGGCGCCGAGTTCATCCCGGCTCCAAGCTCGGCCGCGCTGCTGGGCCTCGGTGGCCTGCTCGCCGCTCGTCGTCGTCGCTGATCTCTTCGATCTGCACGATCTCAGTTGATCCATCAACGCCCCTGTCATCACGTCGTGATGACAGGGGCTTGTCATTGATGCACAGGATCATCCGCGGCCGGCGCTTCAGCCCTTCAGCAGCCGTTCCAGATAGTGAATGTCCACCCCGCCCTTGACGAACCCCGGGTCGCTCATCAAGCGCAGTTGCAGCGGGATCGTCGTCTTGATGGGCTCGATGATGTACTCGCGGAGTGCCCGCTCCATGCGGGTGAGCGCTTCCTGGCGCGTCGGGGCGTGGACGAGCAGCTTGCCGATCATGCTGTCGTAGTTCGTCGGCACGGTGTAGTTGGTCACCGCGTGCGAATCCAGACGAACGCCCGGGCCGCCCGGTGGCTCGTAGCGCTTGATCTGACCCGGGCTTGGCATGAAGTTCTTGTCCGGGTCCTCTGCGTTGATTCGACACTCGATGGCGTGCCCGGTCTGCTTGATCTGCTCCTGCTTGACGCTGAGCTTCGCACCCGCCGACACGCGGATCATTTCCTGCACCAGATCGACGCCGGTCACCAGTTCGGTGACGGGATGCTCGACCTGGATGCGGGTGTTCACTTCCAGCATGTAGAAGTTCTGGTCTTTGTCCATGAGGAACTCGACCGTTGCCGCCCCGCTGTATCCGGCGGAGCGGATCAGCCGAGCCGCGGCTTCGCAGACGGCTTCCTTCTTCTTTGGATCGATGCCCGGGCCGGGCGATTCTTCGATCACCTTCTGGTGGCGGCGCTGCATGGAGCAATCGCGCTCGAAGAGGTGGATGCCCCCGCCGTGCTTGTCGCCCATGCACTGGACCTCGACGTGGCGGGCGTGCTCGAGGAACTTCTCGATGAAGACGGCACCGTTGCCGAAGGCGGCCTGGGCCTCGGTGCTGGCGGCTTTCAGGTTGGCACGAAGCTGGGCCTCATCGCGGCAGATGCGCATCCCGCGTCCGCCGCCGCCCGCCGAGGCCTTGATGATGACCGGATACCCGACCTTTGCGGCGATCTTCGCGGCTTCGTCAGGGTCCTCGATCGCGCCCGGCGACCCGGGAAAGATCGGCACGCCCGCTTCTTTGGCGGCGTTCTTGCACGCGACCTTGTCGCCGAGCTTCGCCATCGCCTCGGGCGAAGGCCCGATGAACTCGATCTTGCAGTCTTTGCACACTTGGGCAAACTCGGATCGCTCGGAGAGAAAGCCGTATCCGGGATGGATCGCATCGACGCCCGCGACCTCAGCCGCGGCGATGATGCGGGCGATGTTGAGATAACTCTCCTTCGCCGGCCCCGGCCCGATGCAGATCGCCTCGTCGGCGAGGCGCAGATACGGAGCGTCCTTGTCCGCAGTGGAATACACGCAGACCGGCGCGATCCCCAGCTCGCGACAGGCGCGAATCACACGAAGGGCGATCTCTCCACGATTGGCGATGAGGATGCGTTTGAACATGGGGAGGGGAAGGCAAGAGGCAAGAGGCAAGGGGCAAGAGAGACGGAAATCAGTCGTTTGTTCGAATAGATGCTTCGATGCTCCGGATCAGGCCAGCGAGGACACGCTCGGACTCTTGGAGCTGACTTCTGAGGCTTTGGTGGAGCTCCAACGCCAAGTATCCAAAGTCGGTCGCAAACATGAGTGCTGTGTCGAGTTCAAACTGCGATCCCCGGGCCTGTCGCAAGAAACGCAGGTAATCCGGGCCAGATCCGCGACCGTAGCCCTCAGCGATGTTCAGTGCGACCGAGGTCGCCGCGCGACGTACCTGACTGGTGAGGCCAAAGAGCTCGTGGCGGGGGAATGTCATCGTCACGCGATATACCTGACAGCCGACTGCGTAGGCCTTTTGCCATGCCACAAGGTCCTGATAGGACGAGATTGCTCCGGCCATCGCGCACCCGAATGCCTTTCCCTCTTGCCTGATGCCTCTTGCCTCATGCCTCATGCCTCATGCCATCAGGAGTCACACCGGCCGCACCAGAAACAACTGCTGTCCATACTGCACAGCTTGCCCATTGGTCACCAGCACACGCTCGATCACGCCGGAAGTCTCCGCCTTGATCTCGCTGAAGACCTTCATGGCCTCGATGAGGCAGACGGTGCTCTCTGGCCCGATCGATGCGCCGACCTGTACGAACGAAGGGGAGTCCGGGTTGGGGGTGAGGTATGCCGTGCCGACCATTGGGCTCACGATCGGGATCAGACCCGCCGTGCTTGCCGGCGCTGCCGGTGCTGACGCGGAGCCCGCGGCTGCGGTGACCGGGGCTTCGACTTCGGGCTTGCCATCGTCGGCGCCGACCTCACCCGCGATCGCGCCGGCGGCGGAACCGACCCGAGCGACGGGGACCGCGGTGGCGCCGCGCTTGATCGTGACGGTCTCCTGCTGGTCCTGAAGGTCCAGCTCGGAAAGGTCGTTCTCAACCATCAGCCGCACGAGTTCTTTGAGCTTGCGAATGTCGATCATGTTCGTCCTTCACCACCACCAGCAACCACTCACATTTGGCATCTCTAGTGCCCAGTGCCTAGTGCCCAGTGCCTCTCTTTACAACGTGCACCACTCCAGATCCTTCTTCATCGAGCACAGGCACTCGGCACCCGTGTCGGTGATCACGTAATCATCTTCGATCCGCACGCCGCCCACGCCGGGGAGGTAGATGCCCGGCTCGATCGTGACGACCATGCCGGGTTCCAGGCGAGTGGGGGCGAGCATGTTGGTCAGCCGCGGCTCTTCGTGCCCGTTGAGCCCGAGCCCGTGCCCGAGCCCGTGCCCGAAAAAATCGGCATACCCCGCCTTGGCGATGTGATCGCGGGCGATGCCATCGATTTCCTTGGTGGACTTGCCCGGAGCCAGAGCGGCGGCGGACTTCATCTGGGCGTCCAGCGCGATCTGGAAAATCTCCGCGACCTTCGCGGGCCATTTGCCCAGCGAGAATGTCCGCGTCATGTCCGAGTGATAGCCCTGATAGACCGCGCCCCAGTCGATCAGCAGCGGCTTGCCCGCCGCGAGCTTCTTCTGCTGTGGGCGATAGTGCGGCAAACTGCCGTTCGCGCCCGCCGCAACGATGGTTTGAAAGCCCGGCTCGCTCGACCCGCGACGCTTCATCTCCGACTCGATCGCCGCGGCCACTTCGGATTCGGTCTGTCCTGGCTTGATCGTGGGCAGCACCGCCATGAGCGCGTCCTGCTGGATCTTCGCGGCTTTCTTGATCAGCCCGATCTCCAGATCGTCCTTGATCACCCGAAGTCGGGGGACAACGCCCATGGTGTCCGACAGCCGCTTTCCGCCGCCCGCCCCCAGCTTGCGGGCAATGCTCGCCCGCTCGGCGATGGTCATGTGCTCGGCTTGAATCCCGATCTTGCCCGCGCTCTCACCCTGGCCACCCCCGGAAACAAGGAGCTGACCCAGAGCGTCCATCATCGGGCCGGTGCGGATGTGCACGTCGGCGATGCTCTGGATGTGCTCGAGTTCTTCCTTGTATCGAAAATCACTGACGACGACTGGCTTGGGGGCTTTGTGGCTGGCGGCCTGAACAATCAGATAGCTGTCGCCGCCCAGGAATCCCGTGAGATAGCCAACGTCTTTGGGATTCGTCACGAGGAACGTGGCGATGTCCATGTCCGCAACGATGCGGGCGAGCCGCTGCAAGCGGTGCGCGTGCGGAGGACCACTCTCGGCCTTGCCGTTTTTGGCGCTGGTCGGACGGTTCGGGGATTTGGTCTGAGCAGCGGCCGGGCTGGTCATGGGTGAGGATCATACCGACTTCCCCCCACGATCGCGCACAATCGCTCCGAACCTCTTGCCGGGCATCCACGCGGCATCATTTCGGTACACTCGCCCGGCGACCCCTCGTGATGAATGCTCTCTCACAAATGACCCTCCGCGCCGCACGTGTGGCGTATGTATTGATCGCTCTAGGCATTGCGACTCCCCATTTCGTGGGGGTCATTCAGCAGGTCGTGCCAGAGTCTGGGCAGTCTTGGGCTTTTTCGGGCGCCGGTGGCGGTGCTGGCGGGGCGAGGGCACTTGAAGTGGGGAGTGTGGTTCGGACGGTGCTTTGGGTAAGTGTGATCAGCGTGCTTGCCGCGGGGCTTGGGTTGCCGGCGGGATGGATGCTCAGGAGGAATGTGCCGGTGCTGGTGGTGGCGGTGCTGGTGCCGCTGCTGATGCCGACGTATTTGGTGTATGCGGGGTGGGGTTTGCTTCGCGGGCCGGGGACGTGGGTGGGGGATGCACTGGGGCGGGCTCCGCCGAGTGTGAGCATTGGAGTGAATAAGGGTTTGGCGGTGATCGGCATGGCGCTGTGGGCGTGGCCGATTGCGGCGCTGGTCATCGGATTGGCCGCTCGGCGTGTGCCGACGGTGTTGATTGATGCGCTGGAGATGGAGCCGGCGTCGATCTGGCGTCGTGGCTGGGTGGTGCTTGCGCTCTTGCGAAAAGGGGTGCTGGGGGCGGTGGTCGTGGTCGGGCTGATCATGCTCGGGTCGGCGATTCCGCTGCATTTGGCGCAGGTGCGGACGTATGCGATTGATCTGTGGACGGTGCTGAGTCTTTCACCGGACATTCGGGGGGTGTGGATTCGGGCCATGCCGCTGGTGGTGGCGGCGGGCGTGGGGGGGGTGCTGGTGTATTGGTGGATTGGTCGGGATCATGGGCGAAGGGATGAGGTGGGGCCGGATGGGCATGACGTGCGTGTGGGGGTGGGTGTGCAGATGGCGGCGGGGTTGGTGTGGGTGATGAGCGTGGTGGTGCCGTTGGTGCTGTTTGGGGTGATGTTGAAGCATGTCGCGTCGATCGAGGAGTTCTGGCGGTTTGCGGGTATGGCGGTGGCGCGGAGCGTGCTGGTCAGCGCGATTGTCGGGGTGATCGTGGGATGTGCGGCGCTGCTGGCGTGTGCGTCGGCAAGCGGTGAGAAGAGAGCATGGGTTGGCATTGCGTCGAGCGTGCTCATCGGGCTCGGGCTGGTGCCTGGGATGCTGGTGGGGGTGGCGGGGCAGGGGTTTTGGAATGCGCCTTGGATGCCGGCGTGGGTGTATGCGAGCATCTGGCCGCTGGTGTGGGCGCATGCGGCGCGTTTTTGCGTGGTCGGGGTGGTGGTGGGGGTGTGGCTGGCGCATCGGGAGTCGGAGGACG
>JAIEOW010000080.1 GCA_019750095.1 Phycisphaerales bacterium | reverse complement strand
GGGTGCCACACCGTCAAGGGTGTCGGACGCGACATCGAGGCCGTCGGCCAGGGCGGTCAGGACCTGATTGACGGCAAGACCCGCTGACTCACGCGGGCTGTGGCTCAGATGCCGCGGCACCACTCGCGGCACCACCAGACAATGCCCGCGCTTGAGGCATCCACATCGCGCAGAGTTCGATCAGCTTCCGGCGATCCACGGGTTTGGACAGGTAATCGTTGCAGCCGGCATCCAGGCACCGCTGTCGATCGCCATCGAGCGCGTTGGCGGTCAGCGCGATGATCGGGCCATCGAATCCCGCGGAACGAAGCTCCGTCGCCGCGCCATACCCGTCCAACTCGGGCATCTGCATGTCCATCAGCACAAGGTCGTATCGAGCACGGCCGCCCGAGGCACCGACCATCGAGAGTGCGACCCGGCCGTTGCTTGCGATCTCGACTGAAGCCCCCGCCTTGGTCAGGAAGTGCGCAATCAGACGCTGATTGTCGGGTGCATCTTCCACGACCAGCACTCGTCCTGCCAGGTTCGGAAGCGTGTTCATCGCTTCAACACGGTTTCCAACCGGTTCGGCCTTCACCGCCGGGGCTGGTTCCGTCATCCACCGTGTGGTCGACGTTTCACGGATCGGGATCGTCAGGACAAAGGTCGTGCCCGGACCATCATGGTGCCGCCGCAGCGACATCGATCCTCCGAGAAGCTGAGCGAATCGCTGGCATATCGACAGCCCCAGGCCCGAGCCGCCGAACTCCCGCGCCGTGCTCGCGTCGGATTGACTGAATGGCTTGAAGATCCGCTCGGCCAGCTCGTCGCTGATCCCACAGCCGGTGTCGGAGCATTCAAAGACCAGTGAGGACGCTCCATTGGAGGCTCGACTCGTGCTCACGCGAAGCACGACTCTTCCCGGCGAAAGCGGCGGCGGCGGCGTGAACTTCAGCGCATTGCCAACAAGGTTGACCAGGACCTGGCGAATCCTCAGGGCATCCGAGAGCACCGTATCCGGCAACGGATACTGACATTCGACGATCAGCCGAATGCCCATCGCCGACGCCCGCGCTCCAAAGAGCAGTTCCACATCATCAACCAGTTGCATCGGCGAGCACGGGTTGGACTCAACCTGCATCTGGCCAGACTCGATCTTGGCAAGATCCAGAACGCCGTTGATTACCCCCAGCAGGTGCGTGCCCTGCTTTCGGATCGTTCTGATCGCGTCCGCATGAATCGCTGGGGAGGTAGGTCGGCCCTGATCGTCGGCCAGAAGCTCGGCGAACCCCAGGATCGCCGTCATCGGCGTGCGAATCTCGTGGCTCATGCTCGCCAGAAACTCTGTGGCGGCAAGCCGTGCTTGCACAGACTCTCGGCGCGCGAGCTCTAGATGCTCGCGATGCCACGCCAGACTCTCATCCGTGTGCACATCCGTGTCGATGAGCTTTATGGTCAGCCTCTGGGCCTCGCCTGTCGGCTCAGTCGCCCCAAGACCCTCACTCGAGTGCTTCGCGTGGTCTTCAGACCGCCCCTCGGTCCGCCCCTCCCCGCGATGGTGTTCGCCGTGCTTCGATGTCGGCCGACTCACCAGCAGCAGCACCAGTGCCGAGAAGATCACACCCACCACCAGCATGACATCCCGCATGATCAGCCATGTCACGCTCGATGGCCGGAGCATCGCACCCGAACCGGACCAGCTGCTCGACAAAGAGGCCGCGGGCTCGACCATGCGAAGTCCAAAGTGCAGCACAAGGGCGGCCAGAAGAACGGCCGCGGCGCAGATAGACAAATATCGCACGGGTTGGGACATTCGTATCGGGCCAAGAAGTCAACGAGAACACCGAGGGGACATACTCTGAGAGGCGTTCATCGGACAGATTGATACCGTTATTCACAAACTTCCGGGTTTACACCGTTCAAAACGGGTGATTCTGTCGCGTGGAGCACGCAAGAATAGGGTGGGACGGTGGCGCACATTTTGCGCTCATAGTTCGTTCCCACAGTTTCCCCCTCTTCTGCCCAAGTCGGGGGAGTAAAGGGGTGCATGTCGAACGCCCGCTGTTCAGGCGTTCCGCAGGCCCGTTGGATGTCCTCGGGAACCGTCCAAGAACCCGTCCAGCGATCGATGTGTTCCTGGTACCACGCCCAGAGGTCGTCGTGATCGGTCACGAGCCGTAACTGTCCCCCGGGCGTCAGGATGCGATAGACCTCGCCGAGAAATCGGTCCTGCAGCACCCGGTTTTTGTGGTGGCGGGCCTTCGGCCACGGGTCCGAAAAATACAAGTGGACGACACGGGAGACCCGGGCGGGACAACGCCACCGGAGAAACTCGGTGGCGTCGGCGTTGAGCATCCGCACGTTGGCGAGGCCGCGTCTTCGGACGCGATCGGCGGTGTACAGATAAAACTCGCGGGCGTATTCAAAGCCGAGGTAGTTCACACCGGGATTCGCCGCGGCTTCTTGGAGAAGAAAACCGCCTTTGCCCGTTCCGATCTCGATTTCGAAAGGGCGATCGGGGTGCGGAAACCACCGCCGTGGATCGACGCGCCCGGCTTCCGGGTTGCTGAGAATGTCATCGGGCAAGGGCGGCAGCTCAGCGGGCGTGACGCCGATGACGCCTGGGGCGTCGTTGAGTTTTCGGCCATGACCAAGACCAAAGGACATGACCGAGGGTAGTCGCTTACGACGTCGTTCGTCCCCGCCCAAAGGGGGGAGAGTCGCCTTGTCACGAGCATGTGGGGTTGATCGATCCAACCAGGTGATCTGGGCGTATAACGATGGTGAGGCGAGATCGGCGGGCGAGGGCGTGGCCGCGACATTCTCTCTGGTGCCCGCACGAGAGCGCCGATATGGCCCAGTGGCCGGGGCGGCGATCTGATGTCGCTGCGCGACGGTGTTCCTGCGTGTTCAGGAGGTTGATCATGTGCATGCGCAACGGTTCGTCGCTGTTACTGAGCCCTGAATACGGCGGCCTCGGAAGCGGTGCAGCCGGTGGAGCCGCAGCGGCCGGAAACGGGTCGAGCGATCTGGTCTCGATCATCGAGAGCCGACTGGATCGGCGATCGTTCCAGACGCACAACTGGTCGGGATCGTTCTTCGACTATCTGGACATCTGCTCCAAGAACCCCGCGGTGCTGCGCAACGCGTATCAGCGCGTATACGACGCGATTCTGTCATATGGGCACGAGAAGTACAAGCTGTTCAAAAAGGACTGCATCCGCTATCACTTCTTCTCGGATCCCTTCGATCACGGTGCTGACGGCATTTATGGGTTGGACTTCGCGCTCATGCAGCTCGTGGACGTGTTCCGCTCCGCGGCCGAGGGGTATGGCACGGACAAACGCATTTTGCTGCTGCATGGTCCGGTGGGTTCGAGCAAGTCAACGATCGCTCGCCTGTTGAAAAAGGGCCTGGAGCAGTACTCTCGCACCGACGACGGCGCGATGTACAGCTTCAGCTGGATGCTCGACGAGCACTGCGGCCCGGGCGCGATGGACCACGAGTTTCCGTGCCCGATGCACGAAGAGCCGCTGCTGCTTGTGCCGCGTGAGGCCCGGCAGGAAATTCTCTCCAAGCTCAACGCCAAGTATCAGCCCAAGGGTCGCGGCGGGCAACTGCGCATCGTGGGCGAGCTTGATCCGTTCTGCCGAAAGGTCGCCGCGGACCTCATGCGGCACTATGGCGGCGATTGGCGACAGGTCATGAAGCACGTGAAGGTCCGACGCATCATCCTGAGCGAGAAGGATCGCGTGGGCATCGGCACCTTCCAGCCCAAGGACGAGAAGAACCAGGACTCAACCGAGCTGACCGGCGACATCAACTATCGCAAGATCGCGCAGTTCGGCAGCGATTCCGACCCGCGGGCGTTCAACTTTGACGGCGAGCTGAACATCGCCAACCGCGGCATCTGCGAGTTCATCGAAGTCCTGAAGCTGGACGTGGCGTTCCTCTATGACCTGCTCGGCGCGAGCCAGGAACACCTGATCAAGCCCAAGAAGTTCGCGCAGACGCACATCGACGAGGTGATCCTCGGGCACACGAATGAGCCCGAGTACAAGCGGCTGCAGTCCAACGAGATGATGGAGGCGTTCCGGGATCGCACGATCAAGATCGACATCCCGTACAACATTCGGCTGGATGACGAGATCAAGATCTATCAGAAGGACTTCGGAGCCGAGCGGATCAAGGGCATCCACATCGCCCCGCACACGCTGGAAGTGGCGGCGATGTGGGCGGTGCTGACGCGTCTGGACGCGCCGAAGAAGGCCGGGCTGACGCTGATGCAGAAGATGAAGCTTTACAACGGCAAGGCGGTCGCCGGCTACACCGAGGACTCAATCAAAGAGCTGAAAGAAGAGGCCCCGCGCGAAGGGATGGACGGGATCAGCCCGCGGTATGTACAGGACAAGATCTCCAACGCGCTCGTGAGCCGCCAGGCGGTGGACGAGAAGTCGATCAACCCGTTCATGGTGATGAACGAGCTGGAGAGCGGGCTGAGCCACCACTCGCTGATCAATGATGAGGACTTGAAGAAGAAGTATCGCGAGATGCTGGCGGTGGTGAAGGAAGAGTACGAAGACATCATCAAGGCCGAGGTGCAGCGGGCAATCAGCGCCGACGAGGACGCGATCAAGCGGCTGTGCACGAACTACATCGAGAACGTGCGTGCGTACACGCAGCGCGAGCGGGTGAAGAACCGATACACGGGCAAGGACGACGAGCCGGATGAACGCCTCATGCGGTCGATCGAGGAGAAGATCGACATTCCCGACAGCCGCAAGGATGATTTCCGCCAGGAGATCATGAACTACATCGGTGCGCTCGCGCTCGACGGGAAGCGGTTTGAGTACAACACCAACGCGCGGCTGTACAAGGCGCTGGAACTGAAGCTGTTCGAGGATCAGCGCGACACGATCAAGCTGAAGAATCTGGTCAGCAGCGTTGTCGACGACGAGACCCAGCAGAAGATCGACATCGTGAAGCAACGGCTGATCAAGCAGTTCGGCTACAACGAAGTGAGCGCGACTGATGTTCTCAACTATGTGGCGAGCATCTTTGCACGAGGGGATGCGAAGAAGTAAGTTGCAGCCCAACTGCCAACAAGGGCTATGCTCCGTCGCATAAGTGCGCCGGAGGTTGGCAACGTGGGGATCGGACCGGACCCAGCCTGGAACATCGACCAGAACGCGCCGACCAAAGGCCCGGCGTCGCTCTCATCGTCGACGCAGGACGGCGGCTCCCGCCTGCACCGCATCGGGCCTTACCGGGTAGTACGCAAGATCGCATCCGGCGGGATGGGCGACGTCTACGAGTGCATTGATGAAGCACTCGGTACGCCGGTGGCGGTGAAAGTGGCCCATAGAGCGCTCGTGAACAACGAGATGGCGCTCGAGCAGATCCGCGATGAGGCGCGTCGGCTGGCGAGTGTGCACGATCGGGAGTTCATCGACCGCGTGCTCGCAGCGGGTGAGGTGGACGACGATGGTGTGCGGGTGCCGTTTGTGGCGATGGAGTACGAGCAGGACGCCGAGGAGCTTGGCGGACCGATCTCCAACACCTGGCCGATTCGGAAGAAGGTGGCGTTGTTCGCGGATGTGTGCCGGGGCGTGGGCGCGATGCACGCGCAGCACCTGGTGCACGCAGACATCAAGCCGTCGAACATCTTGGTGGTGCGGGAGCAGCCGCGACTGATCGACTTTGGCATGGCGCGTGTCGTTCGGCGCCTTGGGGGGAGCGTGGATCAGGTGGTGGGGGGCACGCCGCAGTATTACGACCCGGAGCTGGAGCGTTCGGCCGAGGCCAGGCCGGACCAGCGCACCGATGTGTATTGCCTTGGACTGACGCTGGCGAGTTTTCTGGTTGGAGATCATCCCGAGCGCCGTGTGAGCGGGTCGGCGACGTGGCCTTCTCGGGAGCTTCCGCCGAGCCGTCGTTCTGCGAAGATTGATGTTGATCTGGACGCGATCATCCTGCGAGCGATCGAGGAGCACGCTCGGGATCGCTATCAGAGCGCGTCGGAGCTCGAGCGCGACCTTCGCATATGGCTTGCGGAGCATGGCGACGGGCCGATTGTCGAGACGGGTGCAAAGCGTGCACGGCTTCGTGCGCGGCGTGCGCTGCGGCGTCACCCCGTGGTGATCTCGCTCATGCTCATCTCGATTCTGGCGCTCGTGGTCATGCAGGCCTCGCGCCTGTTCTTTGATCTCACGGGCATCGGGGCGATCACCCAGCGATTGGTCATTCCCCAGCCGGCCACCCGCGATCTGAGCAGGGTGGTGGTCATCGAACTGGCAGGCATGGCCGAGTTCATCGACCTGGCGCGGGCCCGCGGCGTTGAGATCGATCTTGCTCAGGCCGGAGCGACTCGTCGCGCCTGGGCGCTCATCGCCAGATCGCTTGCGCTCGCAAAGAGCGCCCGCACGGTTGGTTTTGACATCATGTTCGCAGGGAGCACTCCGTTCGACGGCGAGTTGCGTGATGCGCTCGGAGCTTTGGCGCGGGCGAGCGAATCTGGACGTGTCCACACGGGGCTTGAGTTCTGGCGCGATCAGATGCCTGATTCGCTGCGGTCGCCGCTGGTGCGAGCGGCGTGCCTTCAGATCCATCCGGCAGGGCGCGGCGATCCGCCGATGGCTCCTCTGGCGATGCAGGGTGATCGAGATGACTCGGGCTTTGTGTCATTTGCGCTGGGCTTGTACGCGGACTTTGAGCGGCCGAGCAAGGTGGCGAGTGTCAAGCTTGATCGCGAGCGGTCGCGAATCGTGCTTGCGCCTGACGGGGGTGAGGGGTCTGGCGGCGAGCCGCTGATCCTCTCCAACATGAGCATATCGGCGGCGGGCACACGTGCCACCGGTGGCACGCGTGAGGGCGACGTCGTGGCACTGTCACCGATCGAGCCGCACACCGATGAGCAGTACAAGGCGGCGTCGCTGGATGCGGCGCGGGTGGTGGCCATGCCGGTGGAGGAGCTGCGCCGGGCGATCCAATCGCGCGTGGTCATCGTCGCCGATCGCCAGAAGGACGCGAAGATCTCGGTCGGCGACCGCACGCTGCCGGGCGCATGGCTGCACGCGAGCATTGTGGAGTCCCTGATCATGGCTACGCCGCCGAAGGTGCTCACGGGCGAGATGAACTTGCTGTTCAACTGGTTGACCGTGGGCATCGGATGCGTGATGGGGTGGTGCGTATGGGCGATGTTGCGTGGGATGGGGCGTGGCGTGCGTGCGAGTGTGGTGTTGGTGGTGGCGGGAGTGTTGGCCGGGGTGATCGGTATGATGTGTGTGGGTGTGGGGCAATCAGCCCGGATGCTGATCAATCCACTGATGCCGGCGCTCGGCGCGGCGATCGGGCTCGTCGGAACATGGGGCATGGTCTCTTGGGTTCGCGCACCATTGGGAGTCAAGCATGGGCATGCGTAAATCGGGCATGGCGGTGATGGGTTGGATGATGGGCGTTGCGGTCATCGGATCAGCATGCCACGCGTCGGTTGGGGCGGCCGAGAGCGCCGGTGCTCTTGGCGTGAGCGCGTCGGCCGAGCACGCACAAGACGCGCCGAAGCCCGAGTGCAAGGCGCTTCCGATACCTGCGACGGGAATGCACTGCATCAACACGAATGGAAACTGGAGCTGGGGTGTCGTGAGGTTTAAGGAGCAGGATTGCCCGTTCTTGAAGCTTGAGTATGTGACCCAGGACCGGAGGCCCGTGACGATCATCGCCGGTGTGCTGAGTTCGTCGGTCTCGAAGGGGTCGAAGATTGGTGGAGTGGAGCCGCCAAAGCGAGCGGAGACGGCTGGGGTGCAGGGGTTCCGGTTGATGCACTGCGCCGGGGGCGATGCGCAGGACGAGATCCTCGAACTTCGTGCGGGGTTCATGTTCTCCGTCGTTGGGCCAAAGACCGAGGGGCGAGGGCCTGATCGGGCGTACTGGCCGCTGATCGTGCGGACGCGGTCGATTCCGGCGGGAGCGTTTGGAACGACGTTCGTGATGATGGGGAGCGATCGTCTGGCGCAGAATCAGATTGGGGAGATCGAGATTGTTGCGCGCCCGAATCAGGGCTCGGAATGCAAGGACGCGGGCGAGAAAGACGGAATGTCGAAAATCGTGGTGCTTGCGCAACCAAAGGCGCCCAACGAGATGTCGATCATGACCGAGACATCGACGGTGCGATGGATCAAGGGTGCGGCCAATGGCGCTCCGGAGCCGCTTGAACAAGATGAAAAGCGATTCTTGTCAGACGTATGCGAGTTTGCGAAGCTGGCCATGGCGGGAACCACGGACGATAAGCCGCGTCTTGAAGTCTTGGAGTGTGACGTGAAGAAGGAACCGAAGAGCAAGAAGTAAGCGTCTTGAGAGCAAGCTCAGGCCGGGTCCAGGGTCGACCGGGCGACCTCTTGCGGAGGAACAAGATATGAAGTGGTGGATGTCGACCCTGGCGATCGCGTGCGTGGCGGCGGGCGGATGTGCCAGCGATGGCGGGTATGGGTTGAACGTCAAGCTCCGGGGCGGGCAGTCGCCGTGCTTTTCATCGACGCCGGGGCTTGGTGCGATCTGCGTGTCACAGGCGATGATGTGGGACTCTGGGTGGATCGGCGATGAGGTGGGCGGGCAGCAGCGGCCGTTCCTGCGTGGGCGAGCAAGAACGGCCGATGGTCGGCTGCTGACGATGATCTGTGGGAACCTGAGCGATCCGCTGCACGTTGATCCAACAAAGCGCGGCGTGATGCCGCCAGTTACCGCGGGTGCGCCTGTTGAGGGGCTGGCGTTCTGTCTTGATCACCAGCTTGCTTCTGCGGGCGGCGGGTCTGAGCAGATCATGCTGCGAAGCGGGTTCATGCACGTGACGCTTGAGCAACCCCCGATGAAGGGCTTGCAAGGTGGGGCGATCATCCGATCGATGTGGCCGCTGATCGTGCGGGTGCGGTCGATTCCTGCGGGAGCATTCGGGACCAAGTACGTTGCTGTATCCACGCCCAATCCGGCGGACCTGGTTTCGCCGGGGGTTGATCTGGTTCTGAGGCCGAACCAATCGTCTGCACGGTGCGAGGACGCCGGACTTCCCGACGGCCAGCCCGGGAGCGTGGTGGTGACCCAGCCGGGGAATGGGTCGTTTATCGTGGTGCAGAGCACGCCGAGTGCGGTTCGGGCCGTCGGAACGCAGGTGAGCGTGGAACCCGAGGTGCTGGATCCGGATGAGATTCGATTCATGGCGGACGTGTGCCGCTTTGTGGACCTTGTCAAGAGGGTGCCGCCGAGAGGAGGCGGAACGATGGCCCCGAACCTGTGCAGCCCGCTGGCATCGGTGCCGTGATCGTGGTTTGAGAGCGGGCCGATTGAGCTGGCGCTCATTCGACCGAGTCCGTGAGTGTGATGTCGGGGATGTAGGTGAAGGCGATGCCGCCTTTGGCACTTTCGCGGGCGTCGTGCATTGCTCCGGCATACACCGCGTGCTTGCCGAAGCGGGTGTTGATCTGGTCCATGACGCGGCTGAGTTCGGTATGCCTGCGCTCCTGGGCAAAGAGCGGGAGTGTCGAATCGCCCTGGAGCACGAGGTCGGAGAAGGTGACGCCGACCTGTTTGAGTCGGCCGGGTGGGCGTCGGGTCCAGAGTTCGTCGAATCGGCGGGTGAACTCGAAGGAGTCGGTGCAGCCGCCCTCGAAGGTGCAGTCGCCGTGCCAGCTCTCGAACTTTGAGCCCCAGCCGGGGGCGTGCCCAACGGTGGAGTAGCCGCCTGGGTTGGCGGGCCGAGTATCGAGGGCGACGGAGAGACTCATGCGTCCGGCGGCGTACCCAAGTGTGCGCATGCGGGCGGCGGCCTTGTGCATGAGCCGGAGCGCGACGGCGCGCGCCTCGGTCTCGCCGCGTCGCTCGGGGGGAAGAACGTGGGAGTGGCCGACGGTGCTCCGATGCGTCGGCAGCTCGTCGAGCTCTTCGCCCCGGAGCATGCGGTGCCAGCGGCGACCGATCACGCTCTCCCACAGCGCGTGCAGGCGGCGTTCGTCACAGGCCAGAAGCTCAGCGACGGTGGAGACTCCGCGGGCGACCAGGCGTGAGCGCATGCGCGGTCCGATGCCAGGCAGATCGATGAGGTCGAGGGTCGAGAGCGTCTCGACGATCTCGTGAGATTGGATGATGGTGAGCCCATCGGGTTTCTGCATGTCCGAGGCGATCTTGGCGAGGAAGCGGTTGGGAGCGATGCCGATCGAGCATCGCATGTACTCGCCGACCTCGCGCCGAATGGCGGCTTTGATGGTTCGGGCGATCTGCGTCGCGCGGGCGGGGTGGCGCTCGTCGCCGAGCAGTCGGCAGGAGACTTCGTCGATGGAGTGCACGCCGTGGATGGGCAGGCATGTGCCGATGACGGCGCACAGACGCTGGTGCATTTCGACGTAGACGCGCGGACGGGCGTCCACGACGACGATCTCCGGGCAGAGCGCGCGGGCCTCGCCGACGCGGGTGCCGGTTTTGACGCCGAACTTCTTGGCTTCATAGCTGACGGCGATGCAGCACCCGGCGTTCGACGTCACCGGGGCAACGGCCACAGGCCGATTGCGGAGCTCGGGGACGAGCTGCTGCTCGACCGAGGCGAAATAGGCGTTGAAATCAACAAAAAGAACAGACAGCGGGGTTTGGGAAGGTGTCGTGATGGGGTGGTGGGTGTTCACGGAGGCCCCTTTCCCACGGTGCAAAATCACAAAGCGAACATACCCCAGACAGATGTTTTTGTCAAGTATCTGTTTGGATTTCTGGCCGAGCGCAGGTACTGAAGAACGGGAGGACTCGCCAGGAGTCGGGCGGCTGGGGCGATGTCGCTATCCGTGACGGCGGCCAAGCTCGGCGAGTCGCGCCAGGCGGGTCGATTCGCGGGTGCTCAGCAGCGGATCTACGCTCAGCAGCGCGTGGGCCTTGGCGAAGTGGGGGGCCGCGGCGTCGGGTTGGCCCCGGGCGAGCAGGCACTCGGCGAGTTCTTCGTGCACATAGCCGTCGACGGTGCCGGCCTGCTGATGAGCGTCGAGTAGAGCGCGCTGCTCGGCGAGGCCGGCGTCGATCTCGCCGAGGGCTCTTCGGCAGCGGGCGATGCACCAGCGGGCGATCAGGATGTTGTCTGGTTTGCCTTGCGCTTGCCGCTCGGCCAGAGCGATCTGAAAGTGCTCGATCGCTTCTTGATAGTGCCGACAGTCAAACCGCGCCCAACCCATGTTGTTGGCGATCGAGGCGATCCAGCGGCGTGCGTCGGGGTCGGTCGATCGGCGGGCGAGTTCGAGCGCTCGCTGATTCCACGCATCAACCGCCGCGCCGGTCTCGATGATCGCGAGCATGTGGGCGGCGTCAACGGCGAGAGCGTCTTCGTGGATGCGTCCGGCGATGTCCCAAGCACGGGCGAAGTCGGCCCGCCCGCGCCCCGGGCGGGCGGCGGTGTTGTCCAGCCGGCCGCGTTCGAGCAGCACGCGCACGCCCGCGCGGGATTCGAGCGTGGTGAGCAGATCGATCGCTTGCGCGAGCACCGCGTGAGCGTCTTCAAACCGGCGCTGCAGCCCGAGACAGCGGGCGACCTGCGAAAGCACCTCGGCACGCAGCCCGCGATCGCGATCAAACGGCGATTGGTCGAGCAGCGCGATGAACCGGGCCATGCTGCCGGGGGCGTCGGCAAAGTCCCACTGGGCGGCGATGAGCGCCACGCTGGGTGCGTGCTCGGGCGCGATCGGGTGCGCGGGTGATTGGTCGGTAGATGCGGACATGCGATCGATCAGGGTGATCAGGCAGGAGTGTGGCGTGCGCCTTCGGCGGGGTGGTGCTGGCCATTCACGACGATCGCGGGCGTGATGGCTTTGGACATGATGGCCGAGACGTAGTTGGTCTCGTTCCAGTGGACTTTGTCGACGATGCGGTAGCCGTAGCGCTGGTACATCTCGACGAGCCAGGTCGCGGGTTCGGGCGTGGAGAGGCCCAGCTCTTTCGCGCCGGTCTCGGCGGCGCGGCGCTCGGCGATGGCGATCAGCCGCGAGCCGATGCCATGGCCCTGATACTCGGGCTCGACGGCGAGCTGAGAGAAGCTGGCGACGTCGCCGCGCTGGAAGAACGGGATCGTGATCGATCCGCCAACGCCGGCGGCGGCCGTCTGCTGAGCGTTCTTGAAAAGGATCGTCCCGACGATCTTGCCCATGTAGAGCGCGACGTAGCACTCGCCGCCGGAGATGCGCTTGCGGGTCACTTCCTCGGGCTGAAACGCGGCGAGGGCCTTGATGCCGCGCTCGGCGTGCTGCTTGTACGCGCGATGAAGCAGATAAGTGATGTGCGCGAGCGAATCATCGGCGTCCAGAGGGCGGCATCGCACCTTGTCAGAGAGCTGCTTGTCGAATGTGCGTGCCGCGTCGGACATGGCCGGGATTCTATACGTTTGCGGCACTACGGTTCGGCGATGGACCAGACGCCGGGACCAGTTCCGAGGCCCATGGCGCGCCCCGCCTCGGCGGGGTCGCTGCGGGTGCGCGTGCGATATTGCGAGTGCGATCCGATGGGCGTCGCCCACCACGCCGCGTTTATCCCGTGGCTGGAGATGGGGCGCACGGAACTGTTACGCGATAGCGGCGTGAGCTACGCCGATCTAGAGGCGGCGGGCGTATTTCTGGTGATCGTGAAGCTGGAAGTGTCGTACAAGCGACCGGCGTATTACGACGACTTCGTCGAGGTGCGGACTCGGGTGATCGGCGGATCACGGGTGAAGATTCGCCATGAGTATGAGGTGGTGCGGGCAAGCGAGCCGGGCAGCAGTGGGGGAGTCATCGGCGAACGCGCGAATGTCAGCACCGGCACCATCGGCGCGCTCGTGCAGCGGCGGACGCCGGGCGAGGTGCTGGTCACGGGCCAGTCGCTGCTTGCGTG
Source organism: Phycisphaerales bacterium (assembly GCA_019750095.1). GTDB lineage: Bacteria > Planctomycetota > Phycisphaerae > Phycisphaerales > UBA1924 > UBA4658. The sequence continues at coordinate 41,008 of JAIEOW010000080.1, read as the reverse complement.
TGTGGATCGCGAGGGTCGGCCGGCGGGGTTGCCGGATTGGCTTGTGCCGGAGAATCCGTTGCCGAGGGAGCGGGGGAGTCGGGGGGAATCTATTTTTCACCGACAAGGCGAGTAGTACACCACTTTGGTGTTGGCGCGGGCGTCACGTTTCGATCGCAGGACTGATAGAAACGATTCTTGGCTGCTACCGATGGTCAAGCCACTTGTCCACCACCGCGAGGTAAGCCTCTTGGAACTCGGCTCGCCCGCACAACTCGCGTTGACAGAGGAAGTCGAAGGCGAGATTCACCACCTCGCGGAGTTCGGACGCGGTGAGTTCCGCCGCCATGACCATCGAAACGTCGTGAATGTCCACCACCGCGATATCGCGGCCCGTGGGCTTCAGGAACGTGAGGAGCCGCGCCGGTTCGGCGAGTTCCTCATCGGCGTTCACTCCGCCCGCGATGATGACGTACTTTGCGAGTCCGTGGTGATCCATCTTCGCCCGGAATGCGGAGAGTCGATTCTTCCAGTCGGGGCGGACGGTGACTTCGTAGGCGCGGATGAGCCGCCCTTCGTGGAACTCTTCGATATCGCCCGCCGTCTCATCGTACTTGTCCGCCGCGTGGGGGTGGTGGGTGTGAACTTCCATCGCGTAGCGCTTGCGGTGGATCGTGAGCATTGCGGCAATCACGAACTGTTGGACGTGGCCGTCAGAGGAGAGGGAGAGAAGCGCCGTGAAGAGTTGCTTCGCCCGAGCGAACGTGAGCACGTTATCCGCGACGGGCGGAAGCGGCTTCACCTCGCGGCGGGACTCCGCGAACTTGGCCGCGAGGTAGTCCAGAATGAGGGCGCGTTCCTTCGCGTCCGACTTCGCCAGCATCGCGCAGAAGTCCGCGAATCGCGGATCGTTCGAGAGTCGGACATTCGCGACGTTCCCCTTCCACCCGAGATTCTCGCCGAAGGCGGTGATTGCATCGTGGAGCGTTACGCTCCGTTGGGTGAGTTGCTCGGAGAAGAGTTTGTCTCCGAACTGCCCACGGATGCCGGTCGGGACGCCCTCACAATCCCAGTCGGGATCGACCACCGCGTAGCACGCGAGGAAGAGGGAGCCGAGCCGAACGCTCGCGCTTCTCGCTAGTTGCGCGTCGCAAGTCCTCCGTGCGTTGGCGGAAGGGAGCGCGGAGAGCTTCGCGTTTGAAATGAATCTGTCCACTCTTTTGAGCGCGAGTTGCACCGCGTTTTCTACCGTCTCGTTTCTCGCCATGACTTCACGCTTGCCAGAGAAGTTCAGACGATGCCACAGGCGCAAGATGCGTGGATTCATCGGGCGATTGCCCCTCCATCTGGGCAACGATTGCCCGCGCCATGTGCTCCGCCAGCATCGGCGGAACCGCGTCTCCGACTTGCGTGTATTGAGCGCTCCGCTTCCCCGCGAACGTCAACCACTTCGGGAACGTCTGGAGGAGCGCCGATTCCTCCACGGTGAGCCGACGTGCGCCGGGGACAGTGCCCTCCCACGGTGCGCCGCCCTTGCGTAGATGCTCGTGGTACTTCGGCGCGACGTTCTCCGTGTCCACCCAATGCGTCTTGTAGCCACCAGCAGAGGCGAGGATGGTGTGACACGGCTTCGATAGGTCGATGGGCCGTCCGCCTCCGTTGTATATCTGGCCCGCGTAGGGGCTTGGCCGAAGGTCGGGGTACTTCGCATACACCACGGGGCAATCGGGAGGCTCCCCGAGCGGCTTCTTCAACTTCACCACTGAGGAGGCCGGGACTAGCGGCTTGTCCCCGTCCGGGCCGTGAGTCGGCTTCGGAAACCAGAACTCGCGGCCCTTCAATCCGACAACGAATAGCCTCCTCCGATTCTGGGGTACTCCGTAGTGTGAAGCGGTGAGCACGCGCCAAGCCGGTACGAACCCGAGTTTCCAAAGGCTGTCTAGTACCCCGTGGAGGTAGTGGATTCGGGATGCCACCGCTAGCCCCGGCACGTTCTCCATGAGCACCGCTTCGGGCTTGACCGTCTCAATCGCCGCGAGGAACGCGGGGAGCATGTCCCGCGAGTCTTTCGACCCCTTGCGAAGCCCACCCGTGGAGAACGGTTGGCATGGTGGCCCGCCGTAGACAAGCCGCGCCGCTCCCCGGAACCGCTTGAAGTCCACCTCCCGGATATCGCCGCAATGGTGCTCGGCGTCCGGGGTGTGTTTCTTGTACGTCTCCACCGCCTCCGGGCGCTTCTCTACCGCGATGAGGGGTTCCACCCCCGCCGCCTTCATGCCGAGGGTTAGCCCGCCAGGACCGGAGAAAAGGTCAATCGCTCGCATCATCCAAAGAGTATCCGATCCCTCAGAAGGCAGGCGGCACGATCCGTGAGTCCCCCCGTGTTCGCGCCATCAGCCGTCTACCGGAGAATCCGTTGCCGCGGGAGCGGTAAGCGAAACTCTGAACATTGCAATGCCAGGGCTTGCGCCCCGGGCCTCGGATCAGCCGAGTTCTTCGATGGCTTGGCCGATCGTGGCGCACTCGGCGATGCTCACGCCTTTGGGCGCGGTCCATGTGCGCTTTGGGGACTTGGGGACGATCAGATGCTTGTATCCAAGCCGCGCGGACTCGTGGATGCGTTGCTCAAGCTGCGTGACCATGCGGATCTCGCCGCCCAGGCCGACTTCGCCCACGACGGCGGTGGCTGGGGCGAGAGCCCTGCGAAAGTGTGCGCCAGCGATCGCCAGCAGCAGGGCAAGGTCGCTGGCGGGTTCGGCAACGCGGATGCCGCCGACGCTGGAGGCGAAGACGTCGCGGTCGGCCAGCCGCAGCTCGGCGTGCTGTTCGAGCACGGCGATGATCATGGCAAGTCGATTGGGATCAAGCCCCGAGCTCTTGCGTTTGGCCGAGCCGAGAAACCCGGTCGCGGTCAGGGCTTGGATCTCAACGAGCATGCAACGCGTGCCGGTGAGGACTGGGCAGACGACCGCGCCGACCTTGGCGGCTCCGGCGTGATCGAGCAGTGCCGCACCGGCCCCGCCGGGCAGATCGCGCAGGCCCGAGCCGGTCATCTCAAAGATGCCGATTTCCAGCGTGGTGCCGAATCGGTTTTTGACGCCGCGCAGCACGCGATGGGCGTGGTAGCGATCGCCCTCAAAGTACAGCACGGCGTCGACGAGGTGTTCCAGCAATCGCGGCCCGGCAAGCTGGCCGTCTTTGGTGACATGCCCCACCAGTACCACGGCGACGCCGGAGACCTTGGCGAGATAGACCAGTTCCGCACAGCAGCGCCGAAGCTGGGTGATCGATCCCGGCGCGGCATCAAGGTCGGCCTTGTAGACCATCTGCACCGAGTCGATCACCAGCACGCCCGGTTGCACGCGGCGGGCCTGCTCGACAATGCGGGCAAGGTTGGTGTCGCTGAGCACGAACAGGGCTGGCGAGTCGGCCACGCCCAGGCGGGCGGCACGCATGCGGACCTGCTCGGCGGACTCTTCGCTGGAGACGTACAGCACGCCGAGCTTGTCGCTGGCCATCCGTCCTGCGGCCTGCAGCATGAGCGTGCTTTTGCCAATGCCCGGATCGCCGCCGACGAGCACCACCGATCCGGGGACGAGCCCGCCGCCAAGCACGCGATCGAGTTCGGGGATTCCGGTGGTCAGCCGATTGGGCGTGCCGCCGGCACCGACGGCTTCGGTGATCGGACGCGCCTGGTTTGAAGGTGCGTCGGGATTGGCGGGGTCTTCGTCGGGAGATCGCCAGGATTCGATAAGCCCGCGCTGCGGGTCTTTGGCGGCGGAGCGATCAACGCGATGCTCCTCGAGAGAATCCCAGGCGTTGCAATCAGGACACTTGCCCATCCAGCGGGTCTGCGTGTTGCCACAGGATCTGCAGAGGAAGACCTGTCGAGACTTTGCCATCTGGATCGCTCCGATAACCGGCGGCGTTGAGAGCGGGCGCCCGGGGAATGGCCCGGGTCAGTGGTGAAAGGTATCTCATCTGAGCCGCGGTCACGCATGGGCGTGGCGGCGACAATCGGAAAGCGGGACGCGCGCCGCGCTCGACCGGGGGCGGCGCACCCATCGGAAGTTCGGGCCAGGCCCCGACCGATGCGGCTTCTGCCCCGGCGTCTTTCCGAGGAACAAGGAATGCCTACGAAGTTTCAATCGTTGATGCGCACTGCTCTGGTGGTCGCCGCGGTGGGCGCGGGCGTCTCGCTTTCGGCGGTGCCGATGGCGCACGCATCGCCATCGGGTTCGAGCGGAAGCGTCGCGTCTGGAAAGGACCAGCGGCTGGAGCGCCGCCAACGGCTCCTGAATCGTCTCGCCAACGCCGCGATCAAGGAGATGCGGACGATGGGCCGCGAGGCCAAGACGGCGATGTTCAGCTTCGTCGAGGCGTTCAAGAACGACGCCTGCACGATGGCCGACGCGGGTGCGAGCGAAGACGATCTGCTGAATCGCGCGTTGCAGGCGGTGGACGAGATCGACGCCGCGGCGATGCTGGCGATGAGCAACATCGACGCCGTGCTTGTGCAGCGCAAGGCGACACTGAGCGGGCGCGGAGCGAGCCCGCTCACGCTGGCTCGGCTGGACAAGGCGGCCGAGCAGAGCAAGCGGCAGGTGGATCGCCATGCCGATGTGGCGGCCAATCGCGTGGCTGAGGCCTTGCAGCACGCGCTGGAGGGGTGCGATGACGATAATGACGACGACGATGATGACGACTCGCCCCCACCTCCGCCCCCCCCGCCCGGTGATGGTGGCGGCGATCCGGCCCCGACCCCGTCTTGATCGCGAACTGATCCATCGGAATGCGACCAGCGGCCCGGCCATGTGCCGGGCCGCTGACTTGTTGGGGGCTTGATGGGGTGCCTCTGCGGAGGTGGAGCCTGGGTCTCGCTTATCATGCTGCATGAGCGGAAGCCGCTTTTGTGTGCGGCTCGACCGGGAACCAGGGGCCCATCGCCCGACGTGCACGCGCGGATGCTGATGACTCCACCAGAACCCAACGCGCCCAAGCCCGACGACGCGACACCGCCAGGGTCTGCCAGGAAAAAACGCTGGACGACGCATCGGTTTCGTTGGCGTGTGCGCCTGCTGCTGGGGATTCCGGTGGCGATCGTGCTGATCGGTTTGCTGCTCATGCGATCGCCACTGGTGGGGTGGGTGGTTGCGTCGCAGCTTCGGGCGCTGACGGGGTGCGAGCTGAAGGGCTCGGGTGCGTACATCGATCTCGATGGTCGCCTGATCCTCAGGGCCTTCGATCTTGTCCTTCCCGAGGTGCCCGGAGATGCGGGCAAGCTGCTGAGTGCTCAGAGCGCGGTGATCGAACTGGATTGGTCCAATGTCCTCAGTGGCACCGTTCGGCCCACGGCGTTGCGGCTTGATCGACCGATCTTTCGCGTCAGCCAATCGCTCGATGACGGCACGATCAACATGTCGAGAGTCGCCTCGGCGGTTCAAGCCGTCCCGACCGGCGGCCCGAGCGCGCCAGCGCCTGCTCCACCACGCATCGATGCACTCGACGGTGTGGTGGTGCTGGGCGAGCACACCTCAAGCGGCGCGATGAGCATCCTGCGCGAAGTGCCGATGTCCGGATCCTTCATGCCGGTGGAGGCCGGGCGCCCGGTGTATGCGCTGCGGATCGGACAATCGGGTTCGGGCGGGGGATCGAACGCAAGCACGCCCGCCGCGGCCACGCGTGGCGGAATGATCGTGGATGGCAAGGTGGATCTCGCCACGGGTGCTGCGGCGATCAAGCTGTATAACTTTCAGCTCGACCAGTGGTACCCGGAGAGTGTTCCCAGCGCGTATCGCGATCTCTGGAGTCGCCTCGCGGTGCAAGGTCGCATCGCCAGCGCGTCGCTCGGGTATGACCCGGGTTCGGGTGTGAGCGTGGATCTGGTTCTTGATGACGTTTCCATGAACGCGCTGATACCCGCTGAGGAGACCCCAGCCGGATCAGCCGATGCCGTGGGGCCCGTGGCGTCAACTCCGCCGGACAAGCGCGGTGCCGAACGAGACCTGGCCCTTCAAGGTGTTTCTGGAACGATCGGCTTCTCGCCGGCTGGGTTGAAGGCCGATCTCTCCGGGCGCATCGAGGGGCAGGCGGGTCTTTCCAAGGTGCGGCTGGAGACGGTCGGCACCGATCGCAACGCCGCGCTCCGCTGCGAGATTCGCTCGGATCGGATTGCACTCACCAAAGAAGTGGGCATGCTGCCGTACATGCCCGAGCGTGCCAAGCGATACCTCCGCGTGTTCGGCGGCCCCACGGGTGAGATTGATGCGCAGCTCACCATCCTGCGTGCTGTGCCGATCAACGGTCAGCCCGCCCCCGTCGAGGTGCGCGATGGACGCGTCGTGATTCGCAACGGATCCGCGGCGTTCCACAAGTTCCCGTATCCCTTCAGCGACATGCACGGCGTGTTTGAGTTCAACGACACGCGTCTGAAAATCGTCGAAGTCACTGGTCGTGGCCCGTCGGGCGCCACACTGCGGGCGTCCGGGCTCATCGAGCCGCTGACCGACGAGGCGATGGTCGAGGTCACGCTGCGGGCTGAGAATCTGCCGACCGATGACGTGCTGTTGACAGCGATGCCCCCGGCTCGTCGCAAGGTGCTTCAGACGATCTTCTCCGCGAAAGAACACCAGCGGCTGCTCGATTCCGGCCTCATCCGTTTGCCCGGCACGCTCGGCCGATCCGATCCGACCGCCACCCTCGAACCGGAGTTCCCGCTTGGCGGGCGATGCACTGTCGATGTGCACATTCTGAGCCCAAAGGGAAAGGACTCGCCCTGGTTCACCACCGTCGACGTCGCATTCGCCGAGGCCGGGGTGGTTCCCGAACCCTTCCCGCTGCCCATCCTGGTGCGCGGTTTGAAGATGCACATCACCGACGAGGCGGCGGAGATCACCGCCGGGCAGTTCATCCCCGTCGCCGGCGGCACGCTCGACGTGAGTGTGAAGGTGCTCTTTGAAGAAGACGGCAAGAGCGTCTCCAAGCCCGATGTCCGCATCACCGGGCGCCAGGTGCCCATCGATCGCACGCTAATGCACGCACTGCCAGAATCGCTGCGGCCCGGTGCAACGCCGCCGCAGGATCCGTCGTTGCGCGAGGCCTCGGTCGGCGAGTTGCTCCGGCGGCTGAATCTCTCGGGCGCGCTGGACGTCGACGCAAGGATCATGGCCTCCGAAGCGCCCGTGCCGGCAGGCGAGACGCCGGACATCGACTATCGCGTCGCGGTCGATCTCTCGCAATGCGTGCTGACGCCTTCGCTCTATGGCGAAGACCCGGCCTTCAGCATCGAGAATCTGCGGGGTGAGATGGAGATCACGCCCCGCGCCCTGCGCATGTTCCCGCTTTCTGCTGACCTGATCCGCAAGCGGCCCGAGGGGTCAGAGTTCGTCGGTCCGCCCTCATGCGCCAGCTTTGCGATCAAGCTGGAGACGCTCCTGGAGAAAGCCGGAGAGGACGCGGGGCGAATGGACGGCATCGTCGCGATCTCACGCATCGAGCTCACCGAACCGATTGAGCGGCTCATCAGCGTCTTCTCGCCGCAGGCGGGGATCAAGCTCGGCGAGCTCCGCAAGCAGCGCCGTCCCAGCGGGCGATTGAACTCGACGCTCTCGCTCTATCGCGCCCCAGGACCGGCCAAGCCTACCTCGGTCGCACTCACGCTTGACACCGCAAGCAACATTGAGGTCGACGCACTTGGTGGCCGCCTCGGCGTCGATTGGCCCGAGGGCGTCATCGGTGTTGCGCTGCCGGGCGATGGTCCGGAATCACTCAGCTTTGAGGGTGTGCGCGCACGGCTCACACTCGACGCCCAGCCCTGCGGCGACCTGACGCTCAGTGGGCCGATCACCCTCGACACCGACCGCAACACCGTCGCCGGTCCCGCCGACCTGCGTGCCCAGTTCGGCGGATGGAGCTTTGAGTCGCCGCTGATCGAGCCCGTCCTCAAAGCGTTCACCGGCGAGCGCACGGCCGAGCGGTTCCGATCACTGCGAGCCGCGGGGCTGTTTGACGCGACGCTCGCCGTCCGCACCGATGGACCGCTGGTATCGGGCTTCGCGCCAGCCGCGCTCGAAGCAGAACTGCGCCCGACATCTCTCGCATTCGAGCGGAACAGCGAGCGAATCGTGCTCGATCAGGTCGAAGGTGGCGTCACGCTCCGCACCCGCGCGGGATCCGAGCCAGCGCCGGTCGCTGGTCGATTCGACGGCGTGCGCGTGCGTGCCGCCACGTGGAGCGCCAACGCCGACGGGACATGGTCCGCACTCGCGATGTCGCCGGCGAGCAGCGATGGTGTGAGCGATCCCGAGCGGCCCGTGAAGCTGGACCTGCGACTTGGCGTCGAGGCCGAGCGGCTGACACCCGATCTGCGCGCCCTCATGCCCTCGGCCGCGCAGGAGGCCGTCGCCGGGCTCGACGCCGAGTTTCGCGGCCCACTGACCCTCGCCGATGCGATCGTCAAGGCCGACGCCGCCGGTGGCGATACCGGTCAGACCAGCTTCAGCGGCGAACTGCGATTCAAAGACCTCGCATTCAACGTCGGCGTGCCGATCGAGCAGTGCGACGGCCGTGCTCGCATGGACATTCAGACCAAGCCAACCGGCGCAGGCGGTCCGAGCATCCGCGTGGACTTTGAGTCCTCGGAGATGCGCGCCGCCGGCGTGCTCGTCCGAGCGGCCCAGGCCACCGTCGCTTCCAGCCAGACTCCCGGTGTCATCGAGGCCGCGAACATCACCGCGCAGTGCCACGGCGGGCGTGTCACCGCTCGAGCCACCGTCACGCTCCCCGACACTCCAAGACCCGTCGCGCCTGCGGGTGCTGAAGCCGCCCCGGGCCGACCGCGGTATGACGCTCAGGTGCTGCTCGCTGGCGTGCGATTGGCCCCGGTGCTCAGCGACTTTGCTGCGGCGGGTGCGACCGACCCCGGGCCCGTGGGTCCTCCAAATCCGTTCACCGAACCGGACCCCAGTCGCGGCAAGATCGACGCTCGGCTCACCGTGCGCGGCGTCGCGGGTGATCTGAACTCACGCACGGGCGAGGGCGCGATCCGCATCTCCGAGGGTGACGTGCTTCGCCTCCCCGTCATGCTCCCGCTCATTCAAGTCTCCAATCTCCAGCTTCCAAGCAAGGATCGGCTGAGCTACATGCAGAGCGAGTTCTTGATCGACGGCCCGGCTGCAGATTTCCACCAGATCTCGCTGCTCAGTGATTCCATCGCCATCGTCGGCACCGGCACGCTCACGTGGCCACAACTCAACCTCAACATGCGATTCACGTCCAAGGGCCGGGCTCGCGTCCCGCTGCTCTCGGACATCTTCGACCTCTTGCGCGACGAGATTGTCAGCACGACCGTTTCCGGCAAGCTCGCCGAGCCGGTTGTCCGCGTAGAACCGTTCACCGGCACGCGGCAGATGCTCGACGACCTCTTCGGCCCCAGCAAGCGACGCACCCAGAGCGACATTGGCTCGGCGAGCGAGGCCGCCCGCCGCGAGATGAACCGATTGAACGAGTCCGCCGGGGTGGGCACCACCCAGAGCGGCGAGCCCTGAGAACCACGGGGTAATCCGCTGCGGACCGACAAACGCTAGCATCGTGGCCCGAAAGGATGCCCATGCCCGTTGAGCACCACCGCCAGGAACTCGAGTCTCCCGCGCCGCCCCCGCCGCCCGTGGGCGCACCACCGGAAAAGCCCGCCGCTCGACGTGCCGACGATCCGGAAGTGGTGGCTCGGATCGATGATCTGCTCGGCACCTTCGGGATCGACACCACCACGTTCAATGCACGCATGGTGCGAGAGCTCGTGCAGACTGCACTGAAGCTCATCCCCGACGGCCGCGACACCGGCGAGCTGAAGCTCATGACCACCGCGATCAAGGAGATGCGATACGCCTACCGCGTCTTTGGCGCGTATCCCGAGCCGCACAAGGTCAGCATCTTCGGCTCCGCCCGCACCCCAGAGGGCCACCCCGACTACGCCGCCGCCCGCGAGTTCGGCAAGCTCATGGCCGAACGCGGCTGGATGGTCATCACCGGTGCCGGCGATGGCATCATGAAGGCCGGCCACGAAGGCCCGGGCCGCGAGTCCAGCTTCGGCGTCGCCATCCGCCTGCCCTTTGAGACCAATGCCAACCAGGTGATCGCGGGCGATGAAAAGCTCGTCTACTTCCGATACTTCTTCACACGCAAGCTCATGTTCCTGAGCCAATCCGAGGCCGTCGCGCTTTTTCCGGGCGGCTTTGGCACGATGGACGAGGCGTTCGAGGCCCTCACGCTCGTGCAGACGGGCAAGAGTTCGATGATCCCGATCGTGCTCGTCGAAGGCAAGAACCAGACGTACTGGCAAGAGTTCGACCACGCCATGCGCACAATGCTGCTGGCCCGGAGCTGGATCAGCCCCGAAGACATCAACCTCTATCGCCTCTGCGCCACCCCGCAGGAGGCCGCCGACAACATCGACCGCTTCTATCGCAACTACCACTCATCGCGCTATGTGAAGGACACGCTGGTCATCCGGCTGAAGCGCCCGATCGCCCAGCGCGACGTCGATCGCCTGACCGACGAGTTCAAGATCCTCATCAAGCCCGACGGCACGCAGCTCTCCCCGCCCAAAATGGTCCTGCGCGGACCATTCGATGTCGAAGACGATCACCTCACGCTGCCGCGGCTCTGCTTCCCGCACACCAAGTACAAGTTTGGCATGGTCCGCATGCTGATCGATCGCATCAACGACTGCGAACTGGTCTGAGAGCCCGCTTCCGATCAGCAGGATTGGTGGCACACGCGCCGCCCGTGAGCCGCGCACCGCGAAACACGCACGCCTACTTCGGCGGCACGACCTCCGTTGTCGTCGGCCCCGTCTGGTTGTTGTCGCGATTGGCCCGCAGAAACGCCTCTTCCCGATCGCGCTGCGCCTGACCGATACGCGGCTGCGCATCACGTCCGAACTGCTGCAACGCTCGATCCCGCGCTTCCTGTGCCTCAAACAGCCCGCGTGGTCGCGCGGCCTCGGCGAAGTTCCGCTGCGCCAGACTGTGCAGATCGTTGAATCGCGTAACCGTCGTTGTCACCGGTCCACGCGGCCAGCCGTCGTCGATGAAGCCCCCGCTGTGGACATACCCAAATCCGTATCCACGCCACCCATAGCCGCGAGAGCGATCGCTCTCGTATCGCTCGCGCTCCAGCCGCGCCGCGAACGCCTCGGCCTGATCCGCCTTGGCCTGCGCCAGCCGACGCTCAGCGTCCTGACGCTCACGCACCCGCCACATCGCCTCGCCCGGCCCCATCGTGTTGCTCGGCATCACGATCGCACCATCCGTGCGCACCGGTGACGCTGTCGAGGCACTCGTGCTCGAAGCGTTCACGCCGGGTTCGGACTTCGGTTGAACCGACCACGTCGGCATGCTGATCCGCATCCCGCCCACGTCGACACGCGCATCACCGCTCCCATTCGATGATCTCGCATCGCCAGTCGAAGGCGTGCCCGAAGGATGCACAACGATCCGCATTGCGGATGACGGCTTTTCATCGGCCGATCCAGCCGAAGACGTCTTCGCAGCAGGTGTTGCTTGAGCGCTTGCGGCGGCGGGGTTCTGCGTGCCGCCATCGGCAAACGTGCTACCCACGATCACAACCAGACCGAGAACAAAGGCGGTCGAGCGCATGGTGAAGTCCCTTTCAAATCACGAAATCACGGAGATCTACCCAGTTTATGTACGCGTCAGGAGCGCAAAGGTGCTGCATTCAACACATTCCGCAACACTGGAAGGGCTCCGTTCGTATTATCGGTCATGCCCGTGTGTGTGCGCGATCGCCGAGTTCTGCCTTCTCTGCTCCTGATCGCACTCGCGCTCGGCGGCTGTTCTTCATCTGGCTCCGGCACCGGTCCGTCTCAGACCAAGTCCATGGGCGACCTGCCGGGCGTGCGTGATGGCCCGCCCGTCTCCCGTTCCGATGCTGGCCTGGAAATCGTCGTCTTCGGCACCACCGCGGGTTCGCCGCGCTTCGCACAGGTGCTCGGTTCCTATGTCGATCGCCCCCTTCCTCTGCCGCGCGAGCTGGAGTCTCTCTGGAGCGAGCACGGCGTGCGCATCGTCAGTGTCCCCCTGAACGATGTGCCCGCGATCATCGAAGCACTGCAGAGTTCCGGCAACGCCGTCGGCGCTCGCGAGCGCCAATGGCTCGGCCAGGCTTACGGCTGGACCGAAGCCGTCCGCGGCCCGGCAATCGTGCGCCCGACCACCATCGCCCTGGATTCTGAGCGCATCCAGCTCGAGTCCGGTGCTCTGCGTCTGCTCGTCCGCGGCTGGCTTGAGCCCCTTCCCCCGCCGCTCGGGCTTCCCGTCGGCGCGATGTCGCCGTCGTCCGTGGTCGCCGGTGCGCAGTCGGCTGCAGCCCCACCGCCGCAGGATCCGATCGCCGTGCTGCGCGTTGAGTTTGTTCCTCAGCACCTCGAAGCCTCAAGCCGCGCAGGCGATCAGCCCTTTGCCGAGCCCGGCAAAGCCAGGCTCGATCCCATCGCTCATGGACTGGTGTTTACACGCTTGTACACAAAAGCCCAGCTCTCGCAGGATCGTGCGCTCTTGCTGTTTGCCGAGCGACCCGGAGTTGCCTGGTCAGAACTCGCCAGGAGCGGCGTCGTCGCCGAGCCGGAGTCTCCGATCATCCCTTTGGCCACGCAGACGGCGACCGCGTCGCCCTGGCCGAAGCCCGCGGATCGCAAGCGAATGGAGCCTTCCGACACGGATCATCCCTGGGGCGATCCGTCCACACCGTCGAAGGTTGCCCCGGAGCCCCAGCTCTCTGCCACACGCGAGCGCTCGCACGCAGCCCGCGGCACGCCAGGAGTGGGCCAGGTCGTGCGCGGCGAACGCGAACGAGGAGCGATCGATCCCAGCGGCGCTTCCGACGTGCCGCAAGTCGAAGACGGTGCCGTCACCCCCATCGGCCCATCCGCTCCGCGCGTGCCCGCGCTGGGCGAAGCGATGCTCTCATCCGTGCGCAGACCGATCGACGATCGTTCACCCTCGGTGAAAGAGCGCGCCGTGATCGTGCTGATTCCGCATGTGCCACGCGGCTTCCGGCTCTCGCCCTGATCACTCACATGTTCGAGTCGGTCGCCCGGATGACTTCTTCCACACTCGTAAGCCCGGCGCCGACTTTGGACATGCCGTCGCCGCGAAGCGTGACCATTCCGCGCTCCATGCACGTGCGCCGGAACTCCGACACGTTCGGATTGCGAGCGATGATGTCGCGCAGCGCATCATCCACAACCAGCAGCTCATAGATGCCCACGCGACCTGAGTACCCGCGATTGCGGCACTTGTCGCACCCCTTGGGCATGTACATCGCCTCTGGGTTCATGCCCTGCATCACAAGGTACTCGCGGTACTCTTCGCTCGGCGAGCCCTGAAACTTGCAGTGCGGGCAAAGGCGGCGGACAAGTCGCTGTGCCAGCACCCCGCGCACCGCCGCACCAACCAGGAACGGCTCCAGCCCGATGTTCACCAGTCGCGTAAGCGAGCTGGGCGCGTCGTTGGTGTGCAGCGTCGAGAGCACAAGGTGCCCCGTGAGCGCGGCCTGCACCGCCGTCATCGCCGTTTCCATATCGCGAATTTCGCCCAGCATGATCACGTCCGGGTCCTGGCGCAGCAGGGCCTTGAGCGCCTTGCCGAAGCTCATCCCGATCTTGTCGTGCACCTGCGTCTGGGTGATCCCGTCGAGGTGGTATTCCACCGGGTCCTCGACCGTCGACACGTTCATCGTGTTCTTATCCATCTTCCGCAGCGAGGCATACAGCGTGGTCGTCTTACCCGAGCCCGTCGGGCCCGTCACCAGCACGATGCCGTGCGGCTCATCGATCAGCTTCGACCAGAGCGCGAGCGTGTTGGGCTCAAAGCCCAACTGATCGAGATCAACGTTGATGCTCTTGGTGTCCAGAATACGCATCACGGTCTTCTCGCCATGACCGTTCGGAAGCGTCGAGACACGCAGGTCCAGCTTGCGACCATGCACATTGCAGCGGATGCGCCCGTCCTGCGGCAGTCGCCGCTCGGAGATGTCCAGGTTCGCCATGATCTTCAGGCGGCTGGTGATCGCCGAACTCATCGACGCCGGCGGATTCATCATCTCAAACAGCACGCCGTCGATGCGGAAGCGCACCTTCAGCTTCTTGTCCCCCGGCTCCACGTGGATGTCGCTCGCGCCCTCTTTCACCGCATTCTGGATGATGAAGTTCACGTAGCGAATGACCGGCGATTCCGACGCCTGCTGCTCGAGATCAACCTCCTGAGCATCCCGGTTCTTCTCAACCTGAACGTCCTCTTCAGTGACGTCTGAAAGGATGGACGAGACGTCGACCTCGGCCTCTTTCTGCTTCTCCGTCTGTCCGACAACATCCAGGGCGGTCCTGATGTCCGAGGGTGGCACCACCACCAGCTTCACGTTCGGCATCCCCAGCCGGCGACGCACCTCATCCAGCAGAAACACGTCGTCCGGATTCGCCGTGCCCACGATCATCCGCCCGCGATCGTGCATGTTCTGCTTGTGCAGACGCAGCGGGAGCACGTTGTGCTCCTTGCAGAACTCCAGCGTCAGCCGCTGCAGCATCTTCCCGTCAAACCCGCCATCGAGCCCCTTCTCCAGATCAACACGCTCAAACGGCACCTCGGCCATCAGCGCGATCGTGCGATACACCTTGCTCTCATCGGCGCCCTGTTCGATCAGAATGTCCGTGATCCGTCGCCCCGGACTGGACTTCATCACCTGCCGCGCCGCAGAGAGCTGGCCCGGCGTGATCACCTCGGCGCTGACGAAGAAGTCGCCGACGTCCTGACCAGCACCGCCTGCCCCGGCCGCCGGTTCGGGCAGATTGGTCTCCGGCTGGTACACGTTCGAAAGCGCATCGCCCACCCCCGGCTTCGGTGCGTCCGGACGCGTCGGCACCGCCGGATCCTTGTCCACCGTGATGCTCTGCCCGAACGACCGCTGACCGCTTGGCACCGCCGGCAACGGCGAAAAGACCTGCTCGCCTCCCTGCGGCGGCTGCTTGGCCTTCGGGTCATCCGGCGAGGCGTTCGGATCCGGCGCGCCAGGCTTGGGCTTCCGAACCCGCGCGAGCGACTTCGAGTTCGGATCGTTGCTCACGCCAAGATCGGCCAGGATGTCGTCAATGTCAAACTTGCCCATGCGCTCCCGATCTTCCTGAGGCTGTCGGCGAACCCGACGCGATCACTTCTTCTTGCCCGGCTTGTTCGAGTTCTTCCCGTCGTCGTCCATCTCAAGCGTGAACACCTCGTTCTCGAACGTCAGTTCCACCGATCGTCCGTGGATCGCCTTGACGGTGAACAGATCTCCCACCGTGTCGCCCACGCGCACCGCTTCTCCCGAGATCCGGGCAACGGGATTCGATCCGCCGATGATGCCGTTGATGCTCAACCCGGCCAGAGTGCTCTGAACCCGCCGGCGCTTCGCGTCCAGGTCCCGTTTGGCCTTGTCCGCCGCGGCACGCTTGCTTGCTTCGGTGTTGTCCGCCACCGGCTCCGGCTCGATGATCGCCGACAGCATGAACGGATTCTTCTGCACCTGATCCACAGGCACCTGCGCCGCCGCATGGTCGGCTTCAAGGTCCTTCAGGATCTTCTTGTGATCCGCCGACCGCGACGCGGGCGAGCGGGTCAGGTCATAGTCCGGCACCGCGGTCTTTGCGAGGGTCGTCAGCGGCCCGATGCCCAGCAGCCGCATGCCATAGATCAGCCCGGCGCCGACCACAAGCAGAACGCCCAGCGTGAGCGCCTGCGTAGACACCTTGGGCTTCTTCGGTGCGCCAAGGCCGTCCTCGCTGGTCGTGCCGGGTGCGAGCCCTTCCAGGCGGAACACGCCGCCGCTGGCCTGTTGATCGGTCGAGTCCATCGGCTGCAGCCCGTTGCCGGATCCGCCCGCTTTGGTCATCTGGCTTCCGCTCATTTGCCCACGCTCCCTTCGCCTTCGTAATACACGCTCAGCACAAACGCCGTCTTCATCTCACCGTCAACCTTGTCGCTGCGGCTGATCTTGAGGTCCGTCAGCCGCGTGATGCGCGGCAACTGCTCAAGCTCCAGCAAGAAGCCGTAGTACCCGTCAAAGTCGCCCGTGATCTCGATGTCCAGCGGCTGCTCCATCGCCAGTCCCGCAGGAGTCGTCTTGTCGTTCTTCTTGAACGTCGGGATCTTCAGCCCGTTCTTCGCCGCGATGCTCGACACCTGCCGGAGCACCGTGTCCATCTCCTTGCTCGATGGCAGCTTCGCCTGAAGGGACTCGATCGACGAGCGGATCTGGTCGTTGGCACGCTGCAGGTCGTCGGTCTGCGCCGTCGCCTCGCGCAGCTTGCTCAGCAGAGCCTGCTTGTGCTCGATCTCCTTCTTGCCCTGCTGGATCTTCGCGTTCACAGGGCGAAACACCACAAAGTACGAGCACACCGGCAGCGCCAGCAGCACCGCGGAGAAGAGAAACTGTCTTGCGGTCGAGGACATCGTCATTCACTCCTTGTTCGTCGGAACGCTGCCCATCTCGCTCCCGCCCGTCGGTTCATCATCACGCGGCGCTGTCGGGTCCATCGGATCGCGCGCCTTGGGCTTTGCCGCCACTCCCGGCTTCGGGTTCAACCGCGGCACATGCAGCGGCTCGATCGCCCGAGCATCCGCAGCAGCCTTGATCGTCGCCTCGATCTTGAACTTCCGCATCTGCACATCGTCCACCTTTGTGTCCGAGGAGAAGATCATGTCCACCCGGTCCAGCAGCGGGCACTGCACCAGCCGCTGGTAATAGTCCGCCACATCCTCATCGCTCCCCGCCAGTCCCGACAGTTCCACCCGAAACTCAAACTTCGGCGGGCTCGGGGGCGGCGGAGCCACGGGCTTGGCCTGCGCCGTGTTCTTCTGCGCCGCTTTCACCTCCGCCAGCGTCTTCGGCCCAGCCAGTGCGCCCGGCTTCGCCGCCGCCGCCTGCTGCTGGATCCGCTTGCTCTTGATCTCCAGCTCGCTCAGCGTCAGCTGCTCCGGCATCCGGTTGATCAGTTCCGCCAGGAGGATCGATCGCGGCACCCGCTCCACCAGCGCCAGCGTGATATCGGCCTTCTCTTTCAACTCGTCGCGCTGCGCCTCGAGTTGCTTCAACTGCTCGATCTTCTTCGTCTCCGCGGCGAAGTCCTTGTTCACCTGCTCCTGCGTCGCCTTCACCATCGTCCACTGCCGAAACGTCACAAAGAACGCCCCGACGATGCCGATCGCAACCACCAGGAACAGGAACAGACTGATCGCGATCGCGCGACGCTCGCCCTTCTTCTGCAAGTAGTCCTCGGGCAGAAACGATTGTCCGCCACCCGAAGTTCGCATGCTGCTCATGTCGCGCTCCTGCCTTCCTTATCCGGCCTTCTGGTCACCGTCGTTCTTCGTCATCCGCCAAAGCTTGCCAGTCACAGTTCGGTTGGGCACAACGCAAGCCCAAACGGGATCGTCCACCCCGGCTGCGGCGTCGTGAAGTCCACGCCACGCACCGGTTCGCTCCCGGTTCTTGCCATCCGCGCCAGCGGGTCGGCCACATGCGCCGGAAGCCGCAGCTTCTTCGCCACATGCTGACACAGCCCCCGATGACGCGCTTCCCCGCCAAACAGAATCGCCTTCTCCACCTTCCGCCCCGGAAACATCGCCTCGTAGTACCGAAGGCACATCGATGCTTCGTCGGTCAGCGTGTCCAGCGCGTCGGTCAGATCAAACTCCGGCGGCGCAACCTCCGCCTCCGGCTGGTCATTCACCTGCTGTGTCAGCCCGGGTGCCGAGCCGCTCACGCGACGATCCTCCGCCGTCGCCGTCGATCCGTCCCCTTCGGTCAGCGTGCCGTCAGCCTTTACCGAGCGACCCGCCGCCCCGATCGCCGTTGCTCCCGGTGCCGCCATTCCCTGCGGCCGGGCCGCTTCAGGGACCAGCACCGAGGCCGACAGCCTCAGCCGTCGAGCTTCCACCAGGTTCAGGTCCAAAGCGCGAGCCACGCACATGTCCATCTCATTTCCGCCAAACTGGATCGTCTTCGCAAAGACCAGCGTCGTTGCGTGCGCGATGTACACCTTGCTCGTGCCCGCCGCCATGTCGATGTACATCGTGGCGGTCTGCTGATCCCCCGCACGCCGGTTGATGTGCTCAAACGCCTTCAGCGTCGCCACACACTCCGGGTGTATGCCCACGCATTCAAGCTTCGCGTCACGGATCGCGCCCATCACCCGCTGCACAAACTCCCGTGCAGCGGCCATGCAGATCACTTCCTGCTTCACGCCCGTGCCGCCGCTCTGACCCGAGCCCGGCGTGCACGCCCCTTCCACAGGAAAGTGCCTCAGGATCAGCGCATCAGGCACGCAGTTCAACGCGGCTGGCACGCCTTCTCGAACAAGTTCATCTAGTGACACATTGTCCGCACGCGGAAACTGCATGTGCTTGACGAACATCTGTCCCGCCGGAATCGCGCACACCGCCCGCTTGCCCTTGAACCCCGTCCCCTTGAGCAGCCGTGGCAGGGCCTGAAACTGAAACGCCAGTCGCTTCGCATGATCGTCCCACAGCGCCTCGGGCGTATCGATCGCTGCCGCCGCGATCAATCCCGGCGCGTCTCCCTCGCTCACCTGCAACAGCTTCAACGCCCCGACTCCGAAGTCAATCGCAATGGGCGACACCCCGCCTCCGAGCGAGGTCAGTGCGGCTGATCGTACTTTGCCAAGCGAGAACAGCGCCATGTCCAAGTGCCTCTCAGCCCGGTGTGCGCCCACGATTGCGGCGTGCCGGGACCATCGCACCATCGACCACGCCGCCTCCGACCTTCACCCGCCTTCCCTTCCCTCGTCTTTCCCCGACCCGCGCAGCATTCACCGCCCGCTCACCCCGCACAGTCCGCACATCCTGAACCGTCCGATATCCACGCGCCCCGCCACACCGCGCATCGCCCCGCACTCGCCTCACATTGGGCAACACGCGTCCTCTGGGCACTCGGCACGCTCCGCCCTCACACACCACCCCACACCCCCCGTCGGGTCTGTGCGAGCGCACCTTCGCCCACTTCTCATCCGTGACCACGCCGCTCGCTGATTCCTTGCCACGTGTCGCCGATACACACCCATCATGACCGCAACGCCACGCGTTCCGGGAGGTGCCCCTTGCTCACCCTGCCCATCGATAAAGCTGTTTCCGAGATGGTCCTTGCACTCCCGGTGATGCACCCCGACAAGCCCGGGCACATCCTTCTCAAGCCCGGCTGCGTCCTTGATGATCGCTCCATCGAGCGCCTCAAAGAGCTCCACGTCCGCATGGTGAGCATCAAGTACCCGCCCACCGAGTTCCTCATGCGCTACGCAAGCCCGGCCATCCTCGCCGAGCAATCCCGTCTCGCCGAACGCGTCGGCGGCGAGATCGACAAGATGACCACCTCCCTCCACGCCGAGCTTGACTTCGACTCTTACGCCGTGGGCGTCCGCTCGCTCATCAGTCGCCTCGTCGATGATCCCACCGCCGCTGTCTTCATGCAGGACGTCATCGACGCCCGCCAGTCCCTCTCGTCCCACTCCTTCAACGTCGGCCTGCTCTCGCTCATGATGGCCCTCAAGCTCGACGGCTATCTCGTCGCCAATCGACCACGCATCACCCCGCGCCGCGCTACCAACATCGAAAACCTCGGTCTCGGCGCGCTCCTCCACGACATTGGCATCACCCGCCTCAGCCGCGATGTCATCGCACGCTTTGAAAAGACCCAGGATGAAGACGACGAGGCCTGGCAGAAGCACACCCTCCTGGGCTTCGAGCTCATCAAAGGCCGCCTCCCCGCCACCGCTTCTGCCGCCGTCCTCCACCATCACCAGCGGCTCGACGGCTCCGGTTTCCCCCGCCGCGTCCGCGGCTTCGGCCCGCCCACCGCACTCCGCGGCAATGAAATCCACATCTTCGCCCGCATCGTCGGCGTCGCCGATGTCTTCGACCGCTTCCGCAACCCGCTCGGCAAACTCGCCAGCGGCGCGACCACCCCTCAGGCGCCGACCGTCCGCGCGTTGAAAAAGACCCTCGAACTCGTCCGCGCCGGCAAGCTTGATGCCGTCGTCTTCAAGTCACTCCTCACCGTCGTCCCCGCCTTCGCCCCGGGCTCGGTCGTCACGCTGAACACCGGCCGCCAGTGCATCGTCGCAAGCTGGGACCCCACGCTCCCCTGCTCACCGACCGTCTTGCCACTGACCAAAGACGTCCTCTCCGACGTCAAGCGTGCCGGCCCCGGCGTGCTCATGCATGCCCCCGGCGAGCCCATCGACCTCGTCGAGCGCCGCGATCTCCGCATCGCCATGATCGATGACGTCGACGTCTCCCAGGATTACTTCGAACCAAACACCCAGGGCGAGTTCGACCTCCGCCTCCAGTTTCCCTCCGGCCTCACCGAGGGCTGGGACGGCATCGTCGAAGCCACGCTCGCCGCCGGCGGCCGAGTCGGCTAGTTCCGCTCTTGCCTTTGCCTTGGTGGCACAGGCGTCCCGCCTGTGTTTCACACCCCATCAATCAACCGCGCCGCCCGCGACCGAATCTCCGCCCCGCCATCCTGCGCAATCGCCTCGCGCAGCTTCCGAAGCTGCGTCCGGATCGACCCATCGATCAACCGATCCCCGATCTGCAGCTTCACCCCGCCGATCAGCGACGCATCGACATACGCGTGCAGCACCGGCTCTTTGCCCAGCTTCCGCTGCAGTGCGGCACGGATCGACGCAAGCTCGCCCTGATCGATCGCCTGGGCGGTGTACACATCCACCTCAACCCGCCCATAGGCCTCCTGCACCATCTGCTCAAAGGCACCGACGATCGCCGGCAGGTGGCCGAGCCGATCCTTGTCGTTCAGCACCAGCAGGAACCGCAGCGTCAGGTCGCTCACACGCCCCTTGAACATCGCGTTCAGCGACTTCTCCCGCTTCTCGCTCGGCAGGATCTTCGACGCCAGAAACTCGCCGAACTTCGCGTCCTGACGCGCAAGCTCCATGATGTCCTCAAGCTCGCCCAGCGTCGATTCGCACTTCTGCGGCGCCGTCGCACCCTCGCCGCTCTTCTCGGCAAGTTCAAACAGGCTCGTCGCATAGATGCGGGCCAGGGCGTCAGGTGCTGTGTGGGTCAGAGGCATGGTTTGTTCCAGTTTTCGCCGCGAAGCCGCCAAGACGCAAAGACCGACCAGTAGTTGCTCTCACACGCCCGTCTTCGCGTCTTTGCGCCTCTGCGGCGAAGTCGGGAGTCAATCGGGTTCAAGCCCGGCCAGCCGTCTGCAACTCCTGCAGCGACTCGCTGATCAGCCGCTGCTGATCGCCCGCGTTCACTTCGCGCTTCAGGATCTTGCCCGCCATCGCCGTCGCCAGTGCCGTCGCGTGGGCGTGAATCTCGACCACCGCCTGCGCCTTGGCCGCCTCGATGTCGCGACGCGCCTTGTCACGAAGCTGTCCGAGTTCGATCTCGCTCTTGGCTTTCAGCTCCGCCGCGATCACCTGCTGCTGCGTCTTCGCATCATCCAGCATCTTCTGCGCCTCTGCCCGCGCCTGCGCCAGGTTCCGCTCATACTGCTCGAGCGCGGCCTTGGCCTGCTCCTGAGCCATCTCGGCCTCATCGATCGCGTTGCGAATCTTGTCCTCGCGATCCTTCAGACCGCTATTGATCTTCGGCCACACCACGATACTCAGAAACGCCGCCGTGATGATGAACACCACCAGCGCGGTGATGCCCGTGGCCAGACCCTGCTTCATGCTGGGCATCGCCCCAACCGTTTCGTGCCCCTCGCCCCCCGCGGCGAGCGCAAGCCCGGCAAAGGCAACAACCGCAAGACCAGCAACCGCGATGCGTGTGAGCTTCATGGTGTCAACCCTGTAAACCGCCAGCGCGAGCCGAGGCGTCGTCGCCCCGACAAGTCTGTGTTCTCCGAACGTCCAACCAGACCGAAAGCGAGGCACGATGTTCCCATCGTGCCTCGACTGCTTGACAAATGCTTAGGCGAGGAAGCCCGCCGCGACGGCGAACAGCGTCGCACCTTCGATGAACACCGCGAGGATGATGCCCGCGGTCTGGATCTTGCCGGCGATCTCGGGCTGACGCGCCATGCTCTCGGTCGCGCCCTTGCCGATCAGACCGATGCCGATGCCCGCGCCCAGCACGGCCAGACCACCACCGATAACGGCGAGGCCCTTGCCCATCGACGCGCCGGCCTCAACCGCCGCCGTCTGCGCCATCGCCGGCGTCGCCGCCGCCGCCACCACCGCCATCGTCACGATCTTCGTCATGATGCTCTTCATCTCAAAACCCTTCTTTCTACAGGAACCTGAACCCACAAGTGAATCGCGCTTCGCCGACCTTCAGGTCGAACGCGCATGTCGGCCCGTTTTTCACGCCTTCGCGGCGTGCTCGTGGCCATGGGCATGGGCATGCTCGTGGTCATCCCCATGCTCGTGTGAATGCTCGTGATCGTGCTCATGGTCGTGATGATCCATGAGCGCGATAAACACCGTCGTCAGGAACATGAACACAAACGCCTGCATGAACGCAACAAACAGTTCAAGCAGCATGATCCCGAACCCGCCCACCACGCTGATCACCGTCACCGGCCCGCCGATGTAGATCGGCTTGGTCACCAGCGTCGCCGCGAATCCGAACAGCGTCGCCAGCAGGATGTGCCCCGCCGTCATGTTCGCAAACAGACGCATCGCGAGCGCAAACGGCTTGATGACAATCTGGCTCGCCAGTTCCAGGAAGAAAATCAGAATCGATGCCGGGAACGGCGCCCCCGCCGTCATGTGCTTCAGATATCCGCCGATCCCCAGATGCCGGATCGCCACCAGGTTGAAGAACAACGCGCTGATCACCGCCAGCACACCCGTCACCCAGATGTTCTGCGTCGCCGTGCCACCGATCGGCGTCGCATGCGCGGCCTTCAGCGAGGGCGACACAAGGTGCACCAGGTCCAGCATCGGCACCAGCCCAAGCAGGTTGTTCACCAGGATGAAGAAGAAGATCGTCCACAGGAACGGGATCAGCTTCTCCGTCCGCGCTCCCAGTAGCGGCCGCGCCACCTCTTCACGCAGATACACACAGATCACCTCGACCATGTGCGCAAAGCGGTTCTTCGTGATGTACCGGTCTGTCCCCTGGCTCGCCGGGCCCGTCTGCACCTTCGAGGCGACAAACCACCCCAAAACCACGATGATCAGCATGCTCAGCACCAGGTTGCCCTGGTTGCCCGACCACAGCCAGTTGCCGTGCTCGTCCTTGATGAACACATGGTTGTACACGTGCTGCGCGGGGTCACCCGCGGCCAGCGTCAAAAGCGTGTCGATCACGGTGCACTCCCGGAACTCGCCGTTGGACCGGCGGAAGTCGTCTGCTTTGGATTAGTCCCCACGCCCCCAGCCACCACCCGCATCCGGTCACGAGCCGCCAGCGCCCGCACCGCCACTACCGCCTCGGCGATCATGATCATCATCGCCCCCGTCAAAATCCCCATCACCACCGGCCGCCGCTCCAGCCCCTGAATCTCGATCAGCACCAGCATCGCCCCAAGCGCCAGCATCGTCCGCATCGCCCCGCACCCAAGCACCACCATCCCCCAAGATTCCCCGCTCACCAGTGGCGGCCCCAGCATCGGCACAATGCACACGCTCGCCAGCACCGCCAGTGCAATCCCGATCGCCCCAAGCGCGTCCGTATTCGCCCCCGCCCGGTCCGCCATAAACAGCCCAGCCCCGATCGCCGCCGCGCACGACACGGCCATCGTCACGCCGTACATCATCCGAGGAATGGAGAGGGTGCTCTGGGCCATCGTCGTCGGCGAAAACCGTGACAGGAAGCGCTGAAAATCGGTCGCAAACCAACCCCAAATCCCGACGCCAGACGCTCCGCCCGACCGCCGGTTTTTTGGGGCGGGATGCTAGCGGCCTGTTACCTCTTGGGCGAGCCCGGACCGGGCTTTGGACCCGGCTTGTCGTCACGGTTCAGCCGCTGCAGCAGCCGTGCCGTCCCCGCCAAAAACCCCACGCCAAGCCCCGCCAGCACCCCGACATTGCCCGTGCCGCGCCACCAATCAAACAGCCACCCGAGAAAACCCCCGGCAGCGATGATGAACAGAAAATCCAGCCCGACCGACAACGCCCGAGCAAGATCACCCAGACCACCCGAACCCGGTGGGATCACCACGACCTTGCGCTCATTGGGTAGCTCGGGCTTTTTGATCGGCGTCCGAAGAATCTCCGGAATCTCCAGCCGAGGATCCCGCATCGGCGGCGGCGGCAACTCACCACCCCCGCGCCTGCCGTTGAACCGTTCATCATCCGACGGTTCTGGCCGCGTGGGTGGTATGGGGGTGTCCTCGTCGCGAGGGGGCATGTTGACCGGGCTTTCTGGGACGCCCAGCCATCCCTGTTGCAGACCAGAGAGGGGGGGCGATCACAGCCCCACAAGCTTGCGTGCAAAGGTGTTGGCCGCCTCGATCGCGTCTTTCACCTTGCCGAGTTCGGTGCCGCCACCCTGGGCCGATTCGGGCTTGCCGCCACCCTTGCCTCCGACGATCTCACTCGCCGCTCGAACCCAGTCGCCGGCCTTCAGCCCCTTCTGGATCAACGCGGCGGGCACCGCCGCCGTGATGCTCACCTTGTTCTCCCCACCATCCGGGCTGAACAGCATCACCGCCGAGCGCGGATTGAGCTGCTGCACCGTGTTCACGGCCTGCTGCAGCGCGTTGCGATCGCTCCCGGCCTCGATCACGCCCACGATCACCATGTCGTGGTGCTTCGCCGCGTCCTCGCCCATCACCTTGGCCCGCGCCACCACGGCCGTCGCGCGCGCCGCGCCGGCCTGCTTCTGCTCCTGCTTCAGCCGCTCCACCAGCACGCCAAGCTGCTCGCGCAGCCCATGTCGGCGCGACGCCGGGAGCGTGAGCTGCTCGAGCTCGTCG
The DNA here is from genome assembly GCA_019750095.1 of Phycisphaerales bacterium. Taxonomy (GTDB): domain Bacteria; phylum Planctomycetota; class Phycisphaerae; order Phycisphaerales; family UBA1924; genus UBA4658. The sequence continues at coordinate 16,066 of JAIEOW010000080.1, read as the reverse complement.
GTCACGTCCTTGACCCCTTGGGCCAGGGTCTCGCCCGTCGCTTTGTCCATCGCGGCGATCCGCTGGCCGATCCGGTCCGCCGTCGCGTGCGCCGCCATCGCCGCCACGCCCGTCAGCGCGCTGATGCGGCGGATGCCCTTGGCCACCGCCTCTTCGCTCACGAGCGCAAAGTGCCCGATTTTGCTCGTCGTGTCGACATGCGTCCCGCCGCAGAACTCGATCGAGGCCTCGGCCCACGCCGGACTCCCCGTGTTGTCCAGCAGTTCCGACACCGGCACGCCCACGCTCACCACCCGCACCGGGTCCGGATACTGCTCGCCGAACACGGCCCGCAGCCCGTTCACATTCCGCGCCACCATCAGCGGCGCAAGGTCGGCATACACCGTCAGGTCCTGCTTGATGTCATGCAGCACCTTCGCCTCGACACGCTGCAGCTGCGCCGGCTCCATCGCCTTGGCGCACGAGAAGTCAAACCGCAGACGATCCTCCGCAACCAGCGAGCCCTTCTGATCCACCCCATCACCCAGCTCCTTGCGCAGCGCAAGGTTCAACAGGTGCGTCGCGGTGTGGTTCGACGCGATGCTCGCCCGCCGCGGCCCGTCCACGTGCAGTTCCACCGTGTCGCCCACCGCCAGCTCGCCCTTGATCACGTGCCCGACATGCAACACATACCCGCCAAAGTTCTGCACGTGCTCGACCTTCAGTTCGCCCGTCGCCGAGCCCTGCTCGACGATCCGACCATGGTCGCACTCCTGCCCGCCCATCTCGGCGTAGAAGCTGGTGTGATCCAGAACCACGCCCAGCGGCTTGAGCGTCCCGCCGCTGGCGCGCACACGCTCGTCAAAGTTGTGCCCGTTCCAGATCGCGCACACCCGCGCGGTGATCATCCGCCCGTGGAACTTGTCCGCGTCGTTGGTCTTGGGAATGCGCTGATGCTCCAGCCGAGCCAGCACGTCGGGCTGCAACACCATCTGCCCGCCGAGTGCGGCAAACTTCGCCCCGCCGCCGGATCGCGCCAGGTCTTTGGCCTGCTCCATCAGCCGCTCATACCCCGGCTGATCCACCTTGAACCCGCGCTCCTCGGCCATCTGCATCGTCAGGTCGATCGGAAACCCGAACGTGTCGTGCAGCTTGAACGCGTCCTCGCCGCTGATCACGGCAAAGTCCTTGCTCCCCTTGCCCATCTGCCGCACTTCCGCCGCCCGACCCGCCGCCTCGGCAAACAGCTTCAGCCCGCGATCCAGCGTCCGCCCGAAGCTCTCTTCTTCATCCTTGATGATGTCGATGATCCGCTGCGGGTTCTTCTTCAACTCCGGGAACGCCTCGCCAAAGTTCTCCACCACCACGGGCACCAGCTTGGCAAAGAACCCGACCTCCAGGTCCAGCGTCTGCCGCCCGAACCGCACCGCGCGGCGCAGAATCCGGCGCAGCACATACCCGCGTCCTTCGTTGCCAGGCGTCGCGCCGTCATTGATCGCAAACGTCAGCGTGCGCACATGGTCCGCGATCACGCGAAACGCCGTATCCTCGTGGTTCTTGTCCGCCGCGCCCAGCCGACCCATGTACGTGTGCCGACCCTTGGTCAGGTTCTCGATCGCCGCGAAGATCGGCAGGAACACGTCGGTGTCATAGTTGCTGCGCTTGTTCTGCAGGATGCTCGTCAGCCGCTCCAGCCCCATGCCCGTGTCCACGTGCTTCGCCGGAAGCTGCTTCAGCGACCGATCCGGCTCGCGGTTGAACTGGATGAACACGTTGTTCCAGATCTCGATCACATCCGGATCACCCGTGTTCACAAGCTGCGGCACCACCCGCTCCTGCAGGCCCATCGCCACCAGCCGATCCACGTGAATCTCCGTGCACGGCCCGCACGGCCCCGTCTCCCCCATCTCCCAGAAGTTGTCCTTCATGTTCCCCGGAATCACACGCTCCGCGGGCAGAAACTTCTCCCACAGGGCCTTGGTCTCAAGGTCCGGCTCCAGACCCGCGTCCTTGTTGCCACCGAAATAGGTCGCATACAACGCCTTCGTCGGAATCCCATATACCTTCGTCAGCAGCTCCCACGACCACTCCACCGCTTCCTTCTTGAAGTAGTCGCCGAACGACCAGTTCCCCAGCATCTCAAAGAACGTGTGGTGGTACGTGTCCTTGCCCACGTCATCAAGGTCGTTGTGCTTTCCGCCCGCGCGGATGCACTTCTGGCTGTTCACCGCACGCTTCATCCCATACAGCGGCGACCCCGGCTGAGCCGTGCCCAGGAACAGCGGCTTGAACTGGTTCATCCCCGCGTTGGCAAACAGCAGCGTCGGGTCATCATGCGGCACGCACGGCGAGCTCGCCGAAAACTTGTGCCCGCACTTCTCCACAAAGAAGTCAATGAAGGTCCGACGAACGCGTGCCACCGGCCAGAGAGTCGTGAATGAAGGGCTCATGAGACGCCAAGGGTAGTGCGCCACAACTCCACGCGCCGCCGCGGCAAGGCCCGCAGCACCTCGTTCTCGCGCACCGTCCACCACACCATCGCCCCCGCCGCTCGGCGGTCACACTGTCCCAACCATCGCGCACATTGCGGCAGTTGTTCGCTCAGAGCGGCATCACGAGTCGTGTGCAAGACATCCAAACATAATCCGTTCAAAATGTCAAGGCCCGAAGAATCTCGTTGTTTCCCCTTGCACTGAGATCGAATGCCGCTATTTTTATCCGGAAGCACCCCCTTAACAGGGCATTGCTCCAACGGAGAAGAGAGATCATGAAGCGTCCATTCCGCTCGTTTTGCGTCGCTGTTGCGTCCACCCTCGCTGCCGTCGCCTCCGCCTCGGCCACATCGTGGATCGAAGTCGGCGACGCCGGTCAGTTGCCCATCACCGCGCAGGTCACCACAGGCACCGGCAGCCTCCTGGACATCTGCGGCAAGCTCATCAACAAGAACGACGTCGACATCTACTGCATCCGCATCGAGAACGTCGCCCAGTTTGAGGCCACCGCCTCCGCGCCGTTTGACACTCAACTCTTCCTCTTCACACTCACCGGCCAGGCCCTTTCCATGGGCGATCAGAACGCTCCGGGAAACCAGGGCCGCATCACCAGCCAGTTCGTTCCCGCCGTCGGCGATTACCTCATCGCGATCAGCCGCTACAACAACGACCCGGTCGACGCCGTCAACGCTCTGATCTGGAACAACACCCCGCGCAACACCGAACGCGCGCCCGATGGCCCCAGCACCCTCGACGTGCTCGCCAACTGGAACAACGGCGGCAGCGGCGCTGGCGGCGACTACAAGATCGACTTCAAGGGCACCACCTTCTGCCCCACGCCCGGCTCCGCATCAGCCCTCGTGCTCGGCGGTCTCTTACTCAACCGCCGTCGTCGTCGCGACTAATGTCGATCCCATCTGATACCAATCCCCGTGGCAATCCCGGCACCGGTTTCCAGTGATTTCCAAACTGTGCTGGCCGACCTTGGTCTTCAGCCCGAAGGGCTGGTGGTCAGTAGCCGGGGGTGAGCGAGGCTTTGCGAGCCACCCCCGGAAAGCGTGTTGCAGAAAATCGTGTTGTTCATGTGTGATTGCACGCCGAAGGCGTGCTCGTTGCACATACGTTGAGCGGCACAACGAGCACTCCTTCTGAGTGCCTTGGATCGCGGGATCGAGGCGTCTTGTTCCTGGCGTGTCGCTGGGCTGCACGTCCGGCTGCGGACGACCAGCCATTCGGGCTGAACACCGATCTCATTCTGTGTGCCGCACTTTGTCGTAGTGCCCGGATTGCGCTTGGAATCAGTATGAACAATCTCGGCACTGGCTGGACCGCGATGATTCATCGCAGCCCCGCCCATTCCATCAGCACTCGGCCAAAGAACCCCAGCACCACCACCAGCACCAGCACGCCGACCACATCCAGCAGTGCGCCCGCACGCAGCATCCGATGCATTCCGATCCGCCCAGTCGCAAACACGATCGCGTTCGGCGGCGTCGCCACCGGCAGCGCAAAGCCCAAGCTCGACGCGAGTGCCGCCGCCATCAGCAGTTCCACCGCCGGAACGCCCATCGCCTTCGCCGCCCCGGCCAGGATCGGCATCATCATCGTCGCCAGCGCCACATTGCTCGCCAGTTCGCCCACCAGCGTCATCGCCCCGCACACGATCAGCAGGATCAGCACGATGTTCATTCCACCCAGCGCTTTCAGGTGACCCGCCAAGGTCACATCAAGTCCCGTGCTCGTGATCGCCGCCGCCATGCTCAGGCCCCCGCCAAAGAACAGCAGCACGCCCCAGGGCAGCTTCTCTGCCTGCGCCCACGTCAGCACCATTTTGGGCCCGCGCTCGCTTCCCTTGCCGCCGCTGCGAATCGGCACGCACAGCAGCAGCAGCGCCGCGATGATCGCCACCATCGCATCGCTCACAATCCGCCCCGTCATTGTGCTGATCTGCCCACGAAACACCCACCCCGTCACCGCCAAGGCAAACACGCCGAGCACCATCCACTCTTCGCGGCGTACCGGCCCGAGCGATGCCAGCTCGCTCCGCACGAATCCGCGACCGCCCGCGATCCCCTGCGCTCGGATCGGGTGCAGCAGCACCAGCAGCCCCCACGCCGCCGGCAGCAGGATCAGCACCACCGGCATCGCCACGATCATCCACTGTCGAAAGCTCACCTCGATCCCCAGATTCTCGCGCGCGTATCCAACCATCACCAGATTCGGCGGCGTCCCGATCGGTGTCCCCATGCCCCCGATCGTCGCCGCATACGCGATCCCAAGCAGCATCGCCACGCCAAAGTTCCGCACACACTTCGTGTCCCACGCGCCCCCGCCCCCGCCAACCCGCTCGTCGGCCTGCTGATCTTCAGCGAGCTTCACCATGCTCAAGCCCAGCGGCAGCATCATCATCGTCGTCGCCGTGTTGGAGACAAACATGCTGATGATGCCCGTCGCCAGCATCACCGCGCCGATCAATCGCTTCGGCGTTGTTCCGAGCGCCAGCATCGCGAGCAGCGCCAGTCGCCGATGCAGCCCCGTCGCCTCCAGTGCAAGCCCCACGATGAACCCGCCCAGAAAGACATAGATCAGCTCATCGGCAAACGGTGCCGCGGCCTGCTTCAGCGTCGTAACCCCGAGCAGCGGCAACCCTACCAGCGGAAGCAACGCCGTCGCGCTGAGCGGCACCGCCTCCGTCAGCCACCACACCGCCATCCACGCTGCCAGCGCAAGCACCCCGCGCTGCTCGACCTTCAGCCCGTCCACGCTCGTCGGCACCAGCGCGAGAATGAGCGCAAAGACCAGCGGCCCGGCGAACACGCCAACCCACCGCACCACCCCGCCAAGGTGCGATCCGCCGCCATCGATGTCGAGAGCTTTCTGATTCATGATCACGGCCCGGAGAAAACCCCAAATCCAACTGCACGATCCAGACGTACGCCCCAGGCGCTCGGCCTGCGGGAGAAAAACCCGCTTGCCGCGTTCCCATCGGGGATCGATCGTGCGTTCCCGTTCGCACGAACGAACCCCGAGCGACGAAACGTCTTCTTCCGTTCCGGCGAATAGACGATACCGAATTTTGTCCCCCTTCGGCACGGAGCCGTGACATGCGTCTGTACATCGTCCGACATGGCAAAGCCAACGACGCCCTTGGCGTGAGCACGCCGGGGGCGGGGGGAGTGGGGGGGCACGATGCCGACTTCGGCCGCGAGCTCACCCTTCGTGGTGAGGCGCAGGCCAAGTTCCTCGCGACCAGGCTCGTCGCAATCTCAAAGCCGCCCACGGCGATCGTCGCCAGCCGATTCCCACGCGCGCTGCAGACCGCCCACACGATTCAGCAGACCATCCGCGTGAACCTCGTCACCGACGCTCGGCTGGAGGTTGATCACGAAGTCTCCGAGGCGATCGACATCATCGACGAGCACGCCCGAAAAAGCCCGCCCACCGTCACCCTCATGCTCGTCGGCCACAACCCCCAGCTTGGCGAGCTCATCGGCGTGCTCTGCTCGGGGCTCCCGCCCATGGAGCTGATCTTGAAGACCGGCGAGCTCGTCGGCATCGACGTGCGGCCGACCGCTCTCATCGGCAGCGGCAAGATCGTCGAGCGCCTGCGCATGAGCGACGAGGCCGAGGACAGTGTTGCGGGCACAGTGGATGTGATCGCCGTAAAGCGATGATCGAAAAGCGAGAATTCAAGGCACCATGAAAAAGGCCCCGCATCGCTGCGAGGCCTTCTTTTCGTTTTTCACTTTTCGTTGTTCGCTTCGGGTTACCGCTTCGCGAGCTGATCGCGAATCTCGGTCAGCAGCTTCTGCTCGACCGTCGGCCCGGCAGGCGCCGCCGCGGGCTTCTGCGTCTCGAAGCGCTTCTTGGCGGTGTTGAACGCCTTCACAACGAGGAACAGGATGAACGCAAGGATCAGGAAGTTGATCGTCACGGTGACAAACGTTCCGTAGCGCATGAAGATGTCCGTCGAACCCGCGATTGCTGGGTCGGCAGACTTGAGCTTCAGCGTCGCCTTGCTGAAATCCACGTTCCCGGCGAGCCCGACCACGGGCATGATCACATCCTCGATCAGCGAGCCGACGATCTTGCCGAACGCGCCGCCGATGATCACGCCGATCGCCATGTCCAACACGTTGCCCTTGAGGGCAAAGTCACGAAACTCAGAAAGCATTCCCATGTGCGTGTACTCCTCTGAAGTGCGAATCCTCGCAGCACACCAGTGCGATGATTCGGATAAACCCCAGCCATCCCGTGTGAGGACAGATTAGCGACAAAGTCAGCCGGATGCCGCAGAACACCCGGTGATTTTCCACAAAGAAAGCACTTCGTGCCAAAAAAGCAACCGGGCCCCAGATGGGGCCCGGTCGGTTGCGATGCGGAGATGCGTCTCGCGAATCGAGCGGTTTAGCGCTCGACGAAGTTGGTGACTTCCTCGTCGCGGACGGTCGTGCGGAGTTCAGCGCAGCTCGTGTCAGAGAGCACGAGGACTTCGCCAACCTGAGTCCCCTTAACCGTGAAGGTGAAGCCGCGGTTTGCACGAGGAGCAACGGTGCCCAGCGTGTAGGTCAGCACCTGGCCATTGACGGCCGGGGCCGAGACACTGGCGTCGCTGGAGACGTACTGCAGACCGGCGGGCAGGGTGATCTTGACGGTGACGTTGGTCAGCGGGATCTGGCCCTGGTTGCCCATGGAGTACGAGTAGACGTGGTTGGTGCCGACGGCCGGGATGCCCTCGCCGTCGTCAAGCTTGGTCACCATGTCCGGGACGCCCTGGGTCTTGGTGCAGCACTTGGCCTCAGCAGCCGTAGCGCAGTTGGCGGTGATGCGGGCGTTGTTGCAGAACTCGCCGATGCCGGAGAGGTTGCAGGTGACCGTCAGCTCCTTGGTCGCGCGGGGCGCCAGGGTGCCGAGGTTCCAGGTCACGACGTTGCCAGCGGCGGTGCCGCCATCAGACGCGGAGACGAAGGACTGGCCAGCAGCCATCGTGTCGGTGACGACCACGCCGGTGGCGGGGGCATCGCCCGTGTTGGTGACGTTGATCTTGAAGGTCGCCGGGCGGCCCAGGAAGACCATCTGGGGGCAGGCCTTGGTGATCTGCAGAACGGCCTGCTTGACGACATAGGACGTGTCGTTGCTGGCGGCGGTCAGGCCGTTGTCAGCCGTGGCGCGGGCGTTGTTGGTGTAGCTGCCGGTCTTGGAGACCTTGGCGGTGAAGGTGCGGGTCTGGCTCTGGCCGGCGCCGAGGGTGCCGATGTCCCAGGCGAGGTTGCTCTTGCCGTCAGAGGTCTGGCCGCCGGTGAGGTCGTCCATGATCTTGACGTTCGAAGCGGCGCCCGTACCCGTGTTGGTGACGGTGAGGGTGTAGGTGACGCTGTCGCAGGGGGTGATCTCTGCGGGGGTCACGCTCTTGACGAGCTTGAGGGCCGGCTGAACCACGTTCGTGCCGCAGCAGAACGCGTTGGTCCAAGTGGCGCCCATGCAGCCCTTGACCGCGCCGACGCCGGCGGCGTTGCCGGTGACCTTGATGGTCTTGCACTGACGGGGAGCGAGCTCGCCGACGTTGAAGGCGTTCCCGCTGAAGGCCGGATCGCTGGAGACGATGCGGGCGCCCTCGAGGGTGTACTGCACCATCACGTTGGAGAGGGTCTGGCCGGTGAGGTTGCAGACCTGGATCTCGTAGTCAAAGTTCTGACCAGCGACGACCTCGCGCGGCATCTTGCAGCAGAGCGAGACGGCCGAGGACGCACGATCGCCGGTGGGCAGATACATGCAATCGCCAGCCATCACCGGAGCCGGGGCGGGCGCGGGGGCCGGAGCCGGAGCGGGCTTGGGGGCCGGAGCCGGGGCCGGCGCGGGAGCGGCGGCAACGGGCTTCGGAGCCGGCGCAGGAGCGCGGCCCCAGCTGTCCTGGTCGATCTTGTCGATGTTCTGGTACGTGGACCGAATGTCCGCACGATCACCGCTGGGCTGGGCATTTTCACAGCCCATCATCCCGGTCATCATGGTGCCCGCCGCGACCAGCGCGGTCAGAGCCATCTTCGAATAAACCATACTGCGTTCTCCTTTGAACCTTTTTGCTGGCGATCAACCCGATCTGGGTCAAACGCCATGCACCCTTTGAATGCTGAGCCAACAACTTCCCGCGAATGCGAGATACAGAGTCCGTCTGAAGCGATCTTCGTCAAAGAAGACCGCAACCATTCTACAAATCGGGTTGAAGCCCGGGGACTCCGTTCCGGACCAAGCCAAGCTAGCGTTCAATAGTATCGTCAAGAACCCCGCCCCACAAGCTCAGAGAGGGATTCCGACCTCCGGAATCTCTGAGTGCCATGGTTTTCCAGAGAAACTGGCGACCTGTGGCCAGTTTCTACCTCAGAAAATGGGCGGTGTCACCACTGTAAATGGTGGGTAAGTTCCGCACATGCGCATTTATTGCGCACAGAATGGAGCCGGGGGGAATCGAACCCCCGAGCACTCGCGGAATCTCCGGGAGAATACGCCGATTCCGAGGAGCGCGCAGCGCCAGGCGCAGCGCTGACCGCACCGGGGGCGAAACGGGGCGCAGGGCGGGGGCCATCGGGCGGCCCGACGCGCGGGCCAGTCCCGCCCACGTCGCGGCCGAACGCCGGGGGCCGCAACGCCCCACCCGACGCCGACCTGGCCCGGCTCGTGGCGTCGTGGGCCAACTTGCCGCCCGACGTGCGTGCCGGGATCGTCGCGGCGCTGCGGACGGCCACGCCCGCCCGCTGACCCCGCCCGACGCCCGACAGAACCGACGAAACCAGCGATGCCGCAACGTGGCGGGCCATCGCCGCCCGTTCCGTCGGCGGCAACGTCGGCATGGTTCCTTCCCGCCGATCCCGCCGACACGACGCCCGCGGGAACAGCCGCAGGTATCGACTGACTTTGTTTCAGATGTCCGAGCGCCGACGGCGATCAGCCTCCGTCCTTCTCTTTCAGCGTGCCGATCTTGCTGCCGAGGGACCGCTTGATGCGCTCATCGATGTGATACCGGGGCAGAACAGCAGAGGTGAGCGCTGCCTCCGACCACAGTTCCTCAACTTCTTGCTCGCTCCAATTGCCTGACTTCCGCAGGGCAAGGGCACCAAGCACAGTCTCCACGAGTTGCTGCTGGAACCACTCCTTGACCACGGACTCCACGACTGGCCCGGCGGCCGGATACTGCGAGTAGAACCTCTGCCAGCGGTCGATCATGTCTGTGAACACACGAAAGTCCGCGTTCGCCTGAATCGTGTTGGCCTGCGGCAGGAACTTCGCTGCCCGATCCTCGAGGAAGTCGTCGGTTCGGCTGCCATCCTTGACAGACACCCAGGTCACGACGGGATCGGCGATGCCGCCGACCTCGTCAGCAGGCGTGTCCCCGGCATCAGCGAACAGGGCGTACAGATCGCCGGCACGACCCACCTTCTTCTTGGATCGCCCCCCCGCGCCACCATCCGCAGACGCGCCGCCATCATCGGAGGCTCCGCCAGTGTTGGTGAACGTGCCGTCGATCATGTGCTTGCCGTCCGGCGTAGGCCGGTAGCGGCTGAACCGGAAAAGCTCACGTATCTGCTTGAGCCGTTCACGGATCGAGTTGGCGTTCTCCGCCGTTGCTGCGCCCCCCGCGACCGTGTCGATGAGCTTCTTGATGGGCTCGGGCAAGTTCTCTCTGAACTCGATCGCCCATTCGGACCACGGCAAAGGCTGTCCATCGATGAGCAAGTGAGTGCGTGCCGTGTTGGCCGTGAGATCGCCCTTCGGGGTCTGCGTGGGCTCGACGTACAAGACCACGCGGTTGTATCCGAAGATCACTCCGAACGACTGAAGGCGTGCGACGCCGGGACGCCCGATCGCCATCTCGTACAACTCGTCGTTGTAGAGCGCACCGACATGCCCACCAGCCACGTTATTGCCGGAGTCGTCCAACGATTCGCGTTCTTTCAGAATCCACCAGCGGACCGTGGCGTTGGACAGGCCAACGGTGCCCGAGTCAACGGAGTTAACCTTAAGCCACGCTTCTTGCCCCGTGACCGTGCGAAGGTTGTTGTCCTTACGCCCGAGGGTCCAGCTCTCGCGCGCCTTGACGGTGATCCGCGATGGGAACTTGAAGTAGCGGGTGTTCAAGTAGCGCGTAATCCAACGGGAGGGAATGACCCCCTCTGGAGGAGCGTCCATCGTGCTCTCCCCAGGCTTGTTTCCCAACAGCACGACCATCGTGCCGTGGTCCTTGATCGGCTTTGGCTTGATCTCGTCGGTGATGGGCAGCCAGAACTCGCCGTTGCGTTGGCGCTGCAGCCCATACGTTTCGGTGTCGGGGTCCTTCCAAAGCCGAATCATCGCGCCCTTCCCGTCCTTCCAGGAGAGGTACACGAGCCCCATCGTGTTCCGGGGCGCAGCCGCGATTTTGGCTCCCATGCCGAAGTTCCCGTGCTTCGACTGCAAGTGCATCGATGAGGACAACTGATTGATGTAGTCCACCATCTCCTTGCCGGTCATGCCGATCCCGGTATCGATGATGGCCATCTTGTAGCCTTCCTTCGGCTCAAGATCGAAACGTGTCCAATCGACGTCCCACCGGACCTCTCCGGCTTGGCCGTGCTGCTTGATGCTGTCGATTGCGTTTTGGGTCAGCTCTCGGACGAACTGCAGGGGGGCGCAGTCCTGAGCGAGTCGCTCAAGCATGAAGGTCATGTTGGCGACCTTCATTTCGAGCGTGGAGTCCGAGGTCTTGACGACGGGGCGCGCAGAAATACCGGACATGTTGTCACTCCATGACCCTTGAGGCAGGTATGCGGCCTCGCGGGCGGTGGTGCCCGGCTTCGCTCGATCTACGATGGGAGGCCACGCGGCCAACGATCTTGATCGACGGACGAGCCGAACTGAAATAGGGTACCCGATGCCCAGAGGGCGAGTCAAGAAGACGGCCAAAGGACGCCAAACGCGGGCCGACCCCCTGACACCGTCAGAGAGATCGGAACGCATGTCTCGGGTCCGTAGCAAGGCAAACCGGTCTACCGAGGCAGCGGTCGCTGCCCATCTAGCCGCAGCTGGTGCATGCGGATGGGTCGAGAACGATCGGAGTATCGCGGGTTGCCCCGACCTTCACTTTCCGACTGCGGGGGTCGTGGTGTTCGTCGACGGGTGCTTCTGGCACGGCTGTCCGCGGTGTCGGCGTCGAACGCCTCGCAACAATCGTGCGTTCTGGTTGAGGAAGATCGACGACAATCGACGACGCGACAACCGCATCCGGCGCGCGTTGCGGCGAAGCGGGTACAAGGTTCTCCGTGTGTGGGAACACGAAGCGAAGGGCGGTGCCTGGATCGGGCGGGTGATACGCGCGATTCAGAGTCGCGGCGATGTGGAGCGATTCGCCAACTCTCGCAGGGATGCGGCCAACGGCGCGGCAACGACCTCGCCGAGGGTTACGGGCACCGCATTGCCGATCTGACGCATACACCCGCACCACGAACCATCGAACGCCCATTCGTCGGGAAAGGTCTGCAAACGTGCACATTCACGCACTGTGAAGTATCGAACGGTGCCGTCGTCCAACCTGACCATGTTCTCACCACCCGGTACCCCATTCCGCCCAGCCTTGATGGTCTTGGCAGGCGCGTCGAGCGAGCTTCCGTCATGGCCCTTGTAGACCCGAGCGCCGTCGTTGAAGAAGTGATTGTGGAACGTGTGGCATGTCCGCCCCATCCCCACAAACGGAAGCCCCTGAATCGCGTCCCGAACCGTTCGCCAGGGCTTGCTGGCCGTATTGCAGTCCTTGTCTAGCCGCGCCAAGATTGCCGCGGGTGCCTCAGGACGCGCACTCTTGGGCACTTCGTGCCGCTCCCAGTACTCGCCGGTTCTCCACATGTCGCGCCAGAGCGACTCAGCGGAGTGTGTCGGCAGCGGAAAGTTGTACTCCAAACCGAGATCGGCGCGTACGCCGACGATGAAAACTCGTTCTCGCCGTTGTGGCACGCCATAGTTGGCGCCGTTGAGAATCTGGAAGATGACTCGGTATTGCGTTCCTTCGCCCTTGCCGCCTGTGTAGAGCCTTTCGAGCCTGGCTCGATGCTCCTTCCACTTCTCTCGCTTCTCTCGTGTGTGGTCGGGCAACTGGAGTTGCTGGATAATGTAATTGAAGTACGGCAGAGTCGCCCGGCACAGCAACCCCTTGACGTTCTCAATGACGAAGGCTCTCGGCTTGGCCTCTCGCACTGCCCGAATGAACTCCGGGAACATCTCACGTTCATCATTTCGCCCGTGCCGCTTTCCGCCGAAGGAGAAAGGTTGGCAAGGTGGGCCACCGCTCAACAGGTCAATACCGGCGTGTGCGGTGAAGTCGATATCGCGAATGTCGGCTTCCGTGATCGTCCAATCTCTCACGTGCCTGACGCCCGCGGCCTTATTCTTCCGCAGCGTTTCGCAGGCCGGACCATAAACGTCAACGGCCGTGATGCGATCGAACCCCGCCTGAGAGGCCGCGAGCGCGAGTCCCCCAGCGCCGACGCACAACTCCAAAGCGCTCAGGGAATCAGATCGGGCTGTTTCGGTCATCTGCATCTGTTCGAGGTCTCCCAAAGCTCAGTGTACGGATACTGATCGGGCGTCGCCACGGTGTGGGAAGATCTGGGGCGAGATCGGCCCGGAGAGTGCGCCAGCAAAAATACCTTGTCCCTGCGCTGCGAATCGGCCGCTGCGCCGGAAATAAGGGTGTGGGGGGTGGGCCTGTCGCCCGACGCCCCCGGCAAGGAGACCACCGTGACCCGAATCGGACTAACCCTCGACGAGCACTTCGACCTCCGCGTGAAGCCCCGGGTGGGTGCGGACGCCGCGTTCCATGAGGCGGCCCAGGAGGAGCGGGACCGGATGTTCCCGATGGCGACGGTCTCGGCGTCGCACCACCTGCGGTCCCGCGGCTACGACTGCCGCCCTGCGTTGCTCGAAGCACTCGTCGAGCAGGGAGTGGTAACGCCGTCGCGGCCGGATGCCTGGACGCAGGCCGACGTGGACGCTGCCGCTGAGCACTTCGAGGAGTGCCAGATCTTCGTGCCGTATGCGGTGATGTGCCAGGCGCTTGGGTGCCGGTACGCCGATTTCCTGCGCCCCCTGCGTGAGGCCGCAGAGAGGGAGTCGGCCAAGTACGGGCGTGCCGTGCCCGCTGACGATCAGTGCTTCGTCATGCACCGCGTGCCGCCTCGCGGCGTCACCGGCAAGGACGGCGAACTCTTAGGCATCACCCCGGCGGCGATCTCGTTCACGCTGTGCGACGACATCCGCGAGAGGCTCGAGCGTGGCGAGGAGGTCTGAATGCCCGACTCCTCACCCACCGAACTCAAACTCACGCCCGACCTGCTTGACTACGCGCGACGGGTGGCGTTCAAGGAGGCCCAGAAGCGGTGCCGCCCTGGTGTCGATCACGACGACGCGGCACAGCAGGCCCTTCTGCACCTGATCGCCAAACCGCCCCTCTGGGATCCGGTGCGTCGCGCGACGCCGAAGTCTCTCGTCTACACGGTCATCCAGCGGGCAGTGATGAAGTTCGCCGTCCGCGAGAGGAAGACGGTCCGCAAGTTCGAGCCGCTGCGTCCGGCTTCGGACGCGGGGCACAAGGCCACCGACGGTATCTACCCGGATCCCACTGGGACAGAGATCGCCCGCAGCCGCACGGTCAGCCTGTCGCAGTCGTTCTGGGCAACGGAGGACGCGCTTGAGTTCATCGACAACGAAGACAGCCGTGCGCTGTGCCGCACGATCATGGAGTGCGACGGGAACGTGAGCGAGGCCGCGAGACGGCTCGGCATGAAAGAGAGCACGATCCGGTACCGGCTGAAGTTGCTGATCCCGAAACTGCTGGCGAAGGACTTCAAGGTGGTCTCAGAAGGAGAGTTTCATGAACGCAAACACGGTCACGGATGACCTGCTGCTCACGGCCGCCGAGGTCGAGATCGAGGCCTCGGGCAAGGACGCCCGCCCCAAGATCAGCGTCGTCGCCTACACCGGCCGCATCATGCGCGTCCCCGGCTGGGGCGACATCGCGATCGACCTGGCGGGCCTCGAAGCCGGGGGTCAGGTGCCCCTTCTGGCCGACCACAACGCCAGCGTCGGCAGCGTCGTCGGCCACGGCGAACCTGCCGTCGCCAACGGGCGGCTCGTTGTTGCGGGCGTGGTCAGCGGCGCGGGCGAGCCCGCCCGGCATGTCGTGGAGATGGCCAGGGGCGGTTTCCAGTTCCAGGCGTCGGTCGGCGTCGCGCCCACCGATCACGAGCGGGTGAAGCCCAATCAGTCAGTCGAGATCAACGGGCGGTCGCTGTCGTCGCCGGGCGGGTTCACGCTCGTTCGGCGCGGTCGGCTGCGGGAAGTCAGCATCACGCCCGTTGGAGCCGACGCGGAAACGTCGGTGGCCATCGCGGCATCACGCCAAGGACGGTCGAACATGCCAAGCAGAACTGTGGACGAGAACCAGATCCGCGCCGACGAGCGCGACCGGCTGAAGGAGATCGAACTGACCTGCCGTCCCGTCTTCCTGGGTGGAAGCGAGCGGGATTGGGGCGTGCACCAGAAGCGGGTGGACGAGATGAAGGCCAAGGCCGTCGCGGGCGACATGACCGTCAGCGAACTCCGCGCGGGCGTCCTCGAGGTGCTGCGGGCCTCGCGCCCCGTGTTCTCCGGCATCATCACCGGCGGCGGCTCGGGACACATCCCGCGTGCCCGGGTGATCGAGGCGGCGATCCTCAAGCGGGCGGGCTTCGCCGCGCTTGCGGAGAAGGCCCTCGGTCCGGCGTGCATGGAGGCGGCCGACGATCTGCGGGTCGCCCACACGCTGGACCTCTGCCGCGCAGCGCTCCAGCACGAAGGTATCGACGCCCCCGCCGACCGCGAAGGCATGGTGCGGGCGTCGCTGTCGACGCACACGCTCACCGAGGCGCTGGGTGCCGCCGTCAACAAGGTCCTGCTCGACGGCTATCAGGAGAGCCCGGCCACGTGGCGTTCCTTCGCGGGCGTGCGGAGCGTGCCCGACTTCAAGACGGCGACGGCGATCCGCCCCTCGTTCACCGGCTCGCTGCAGCAGATCCCGCCCGGCGGCGAGTTCAAGCACGGTGGTGCAGACGAAGCCACGACCCAGTACAAGGTGGACACCTACGGCAAGATGTTCTCCATCGACCGCCGCGACCTCATCAACGATGACCTTTCGCTGTTCGACTCGGTCGCCCGCGCGATGGGCCAGGCCGCGATGCGGAGGCTCAGCGACTTGATCTACGACACGCTGATGTCCAACGCCGGCGCACTCTTCTCCGCGGGCAACGGCAACTACATCACCGGGGCCGACACCAACCTCAGCACGGACGGCCTCACCAAGGCCATCACCGCCATGCTCACGCAGCGGGACGCCGAGGGCAACGACCTGGACCTGCGGCCGACTCGGTTGGTTGTGCCGCCGGAACTCCAGACGGTGGCCCGCGCCGTGCTGGAGAGCGAGTACATCGCGGCGCAGACGAACCTGCCGACCGGCAACAGCCTGCGCAATGCGGTGGGCCTTGAGGTCGAGCCGCGTCTGAGCAACACAAAGAAGTACGGCACCAAGGCTTCGACGA
>JAIEOW010000058.1 GCA_019750095.1 Phycisphaerales bacterium | reverse complement strand
ATCTCCGCCACGAAGCAGACGGTGATCCGCGGGATGGGCGAACTGCACCTGCGCGTGGTGCTGGAAAAGCTGAAGGCGGCGGGCATCGAGGTGCTCACGAGCACGCCCAAGGTGGCGTACAAGGAGACGATCACCGTCAAGGCCAACGGGCACCATCGGCACAAGAAGCAGACCGGGGGTGCGGGGCAGTTTGGCGAGGTGTATCTGACGGTCGAGCCCTTGCCAACGGATCACGCCGAGGGCTTTGAGTTCATCAATGAGACGGTGGGCGGGGCGATTCCTCGGCAGTTCATGCCGGCGATCGAGAAGGGGGTCCGGCAGGCACTGACCGACGGCGCGATCGCCGGTTATCCGATGCGGAACATCGCGGTGAGGGTGTACGACGGAAAGTATCACGACGTTGACAGCAAGGAAATCGCGTTCGTGACGGCGGGCAAGAAGGCGTTCATCGATGGCGTGAAGAACGCCCGCCCGGTTCTGCTGGAGCCGTTTGTCCTGCTGGAAATCACGACCCCATCCAAGTACTACGGCGATATCTCCGGCGACCTGTCGAGCAAACGCGGTCGGCTGCAGAACAGCGAGATGGTGGGCAACGACATGTGCGTGATTCGTGCGATTGCGCCGATGAGCGAGTTGCAGAACTACTCCAATCAGCTCAAGAGCATGACGGGTGGCACGGGGACGTTTGTGATGGAGTACAGTCACGACGAACAGGCCCCGCACCATGTGCAGGCCGAAGTTGTGGCGGCGTACAAGCCGCATGATGAGGAGTAGGAAGAGTCGAAGTCGTCGAGTGACGAAGTGACGAAGTGATCGAGTGACGGAGTGGCCGCGAGTCCATCGAACTGGGAAAGAAAACATGTCTAGCAAGAGCCCGGCGAGCAGCGTGATTGGGGTGGTGGCGTTGGTCATTCTGGGAGGTGTGATCGTCTACGGCGTGCAAGCGTTGACGGGCGCTGGGCAGGGCGGTGGTGGGCCGTCGACGGCTCAGGCGGGCTCGGGGGGCAGCGGCGGGACCGCGGCGAATGGGTCGGGGCTTGGTGGTGCAATCGAGCGCGGCGATGTTGCGGCGATCAAGTCGGCGATCGCTGCTGGTGCGGATGTCAATGCGGTGGTGGGGTCGGAGAACCCGACGCTTAATGGGCTGCAGCCGCTGAACATCGCGGCACAGTCGGGCAAGCTCGACACTCTGAAGGCATTGCTGGACGCGAAGGCGAAGACCGAGGTTCGCACACCAGATGGAAAGACGCCGCTGATGTTCGCGGCGGGCTGGGGCGAGGCGCAGAAGGTCAAGGCACTGCTCGAAGCCGGAGCGCGGACCGATGCGCGAGCCACCGACGGCTGGAACGCGCTGATGTGGGCCGCGGCAAGAGGCGAGCCCGCATCGCTGAAACTGCTGCTGGATGCAGGAGCCGATGTGCAGGCCAGCAACAAGTGGCGGCAGTCCGCGCTGATGCATGCCGCTCGGACCGGGTCACTGGAGAAGGTGAACATGCTGCTTGAAGCCGGGGCCGTCGCCGGGGCGACCGACCTCAATGGCGACACCGCCATCGGTATCGCGGCGGCGAACGAAGCGCCGGTGGACGTGATTCAGGCCCTCGCCAAAGCCGGTGCGCCTGTGGACGCAGCGGATGCGGATGGCGTCACGCCGCTGATGAAGGCTGCGGAGGCCGGAAACGTGGACCTGGTGCGTGCGCTGCTCGCCTTGGGTGCCGACGCGAAGAAGAAGGACAAGGCCAACGGCTGGACGGCGAAGGACTGGGCGGCGAAGCGGGATGATGAGAAGGGACGTGGCGTGCTGGGGGCGATCGAGGGGAAATGAGCTTCAGCAGCAAGCGGCACGGTTCGGCACCATGGTGCGAAAGCGGATTCGCTTCTGATCGGGCGCAGTGAGTCCATTAAGCTTGAAGTGCATTCGGCGCGCAAAGCGTGCGTGCAACAACGCATACGGACCCGCCACGCAGGGCCTGAGGGCCAATGCGAGCCGCGTGATCGCGTCGTTCTCGACGGTTGGCCGCTGCGTGCTCGCGGCGAACTCTGGCAAGATCGACAGCACGGCAAGGGACAATCGGACAGCGGTAGGCGAAGCGGATGCGAACATGGAAGGGCTGCGGGCTCTGGGATGCCAGCCCGGCCAGGTCGGTTCGTGAGAGCTTTGTGAAGCATTGCGACATGACGGGCTGGTCCGTTTGCAACCCAATAGGACTTTGGTAAAGTTCTACTATGGAGCTTCTTCAGGCATAGAGACGCTCCGAGATCTTTCTGCTGACTTTGGAGGCGAGAATCGTGGAAATCGGAAACCTCAGAGCTGCGGCGTGCTTGGTGGTGGCGGGAAGTGTGCTTGGATATGGGAGCGCCCCAGCGCGTGCGCAGGCAGCGCAAGCGGATGCGCCGATGTGGCAGGCACCGACGCTGGCAGGAACAGTGGAAGGTTCGCCAGACTTTGCATTCTTGCGTGCGCACCCGAGCGAAGATGGAGCGGCGTGGATCATCGCCGCCGGGCAGGAGCTCCCGATGCTCGACTTCGCACCCATCGCGGCAGAGGACGAGCAGCGCGACGGGCAGCCGGGGCAGCCCTATCGGGTGGGAGTTGTTCGCCCGCTGCCAGCAGGGGAGATCTCAACGTGGACGCACGGGGTGTGGGAGCAGCAGGGCGATGGTTCCAAGATCTGGCGAGCGATGCTGCGATCGCCGGGGGCGCGGACGCTTGGGGTGAACATCCCGAAGCTGGAACTGCCGCCGGGGGCGTCGCTCACGATCGCGCCGATGAATCCGCGTGTTGCGGGGCGGCGTTTTTATGATCGCGGGCCCGGGCAGAAGGGGTTCTTGTATGCGCCAGAGATTGATGGCGACACCGCGTGCATCGAGGTGCACGTTCCGGCCGGAGTGCAGGAACCGGTGAACCTGACGATCTCGGCGCTGGTGCATGGGTATCGGGGCGTGCCGCGCAACGGGTTGCGAGAGTTGAGCTGCAACGTTGATGTGAACTGCCGAACGCTTGCGCAGCCGTGGATGCAGAACTGCGTCGGCCGGATGCTCTATTAGGTGGGCGGCAACAGCTTCGTGTGCACGGGGGCGCTGATCGATGAGAACGCGCCGGGGTACTTTCCCGCGTTCTTCCTGACGGCCGATCACTGCCTCTCCACGCAGGCCGTGGCGGACACGCTGAACGTGTACTGGTTCTACCAGACGCCGAGCTGCAATGGAGCGGTGCCGTCGCTGGGCAGCTTGCCGGTGACGAGCGGTGCAACACTGCTGACGGGCAGTCCGATCGGGAGCGGGTACGACCACACGCTGCTGCGTCTGTCGGACGACGCGCGCTCGGCGCAGACCTTTTCGCCGCTGGGAACGACAACGAGCACGCCCGCCATCGGGGTGCACCATCCCGGCGGGACCTACAAGCGCTATGCCGCGTACAACTTCGTGAGCAGCGGTCCGAGTTGCGGCTCGCTGCCGCTCTCGCAGTTTTACTGGCTGAGGTGGTTTGACGGGCGGACAGAGGGCGGAAGCTCCGGGTCGCCGCTGTTCAACGATTCTGGGCAGATCATCGGGCAGTTGTACGGCACGTGCTCGTTTACCGGTGCGGACCTGAACTCATGCACGCCGGTGACGAACGTCAACAACATCTACGGCCGTGTGGATGGCTCGATCGGTTCCATGGCGCCCTTCATTGTTGCCCCGGGCGACGACGCGTTTGCGCCGAACTTCTCGCTGGCCACCGCCCAGCGGCTCTCTCCAGGCACGACCACGAACCTCGTTCTGACGAGCTTTCAGGACTGGTTCTACGTTGATGTCGCGTCCAGCTTTGCCGCCACGTTCACGGTGAACTTCTCCTGGGTGTCGACGGCGGACCAGCGGCTGCAGCTCTACACGCCCGGGGGTGTTCTGCTGCAGTCGGCGACTCCCAACGCCTCTGGCGTCGCGACGTTGTCGCGGTCGTTGGTGCCCGGGCGGTACTACGTCCGGGTGTCGCGGGATCGTGGGCAGGGCGGTGCGTACACGCTGATCATCCCGAGTGACTGCGGCCCGTCGCTGGTGCCGTGCATCGACGGAACGCTCGACGCGGGCTATGGCGCGCCGCTGGCCGTGCAGACCACGGCGACGGAGTTCGGCGACAACACCCTCGCGCTCACTGGATTTGCAAACGGCTCGGAGCTTGACGGCGGATACGCCCGGATCATCGGGCCCAACCTATTCCTTTTCTTCCCGGGCAATCTCGAGTCCAACTTCAACAAGCTCGAACTGTTCTTCGACAGTGTTCCGGGTGGACAGAATCGGCTCATCGGTGTCGATCCGCCGTTTGCGCAGAATCTTGCACGCATGGCGTCGACCACGCCAACCAACGGCCTGCGCTTCGATCCCGGATTCGAGGCCGACCGCTACATCACGCTTCAGGGTGCAAACGACGGAATCGAGTACCGCATGTACGTTGACTATGTCGAGATTCCGACCACCGGCGCGGGGCCGCTGGCCTATCTCGGCTCGACCACGGCGGCGAGCAACGGCTCGCTCATCGGCGGGCCGGATTCTCTCGGCGTGCGGGCGGCGATCAACAACTCCAACATCGCCGGCGTCACCGCGGGCACCGGGGCCTCGTCGGGCGCGGGCGTGAACACCGGCATCGAGCTGATGATCCCGCTCAGCGTGCTGGGCAATCCGACCTGCGGCATCAAGATCTGCGCGTTCATCAACGGCAGCAGCTATGACTTCGTCTCCAACCAGTCGATCGCGCCCTTCCCGGTGGGCACGTCCAACCCCGGCGAGCCGCGGAATGTGGACTTTGGCGCATATGCCGGGAATCAGTTCATCGCGGTTCCGATTGCCCCGGCGATCACGGTCACGACCAATCCGGCGTCGATCGTGCGGTGCCCGATCGCCAGCGGCGCGTTCACGGTCGCGGCGACGGGGTCAACCGCGACGGCATGGTCGGTCGAGTCGCCGGCCAACAGCGGTGTGTACGTCCCGCTCTCCGGAACCGTGTTCACCGAGCCGTCCAGCGGGCTCAGCTTCGCCCACGGCGGGGCAAACACCAGCACACTGACCGTGAGCAACGTCGTTCTCGGAACGCACCCTCGGGTGATCCGTCTCCGAGCCGGTCTCTCGAACACATGCAGCGTGGTGAACTCCGCCCCGGCGACGCTGACCGTGTGCTTCGCCGACTTTGACTGCAACGGCAGTCTGACCATCGGCGACCTCTTCACCTACCTCAACGCCTGGTTCGCCGGCGATCCGCGCTGCGAAGTCAACGGCGTCGGCGGCCTGACCATCGAAGACCTGTTCGCGTATCTCAATATCTGGTTTGCTGGGTGTGAGTGAGGTGGGTGGGGGGCGGGCGTTGGGGGGTGGTGGGTGGTGGGTGGGGGGTGGGGGGTGGGGGGAAATGCGCGGCCGCGTGTCAGCGTCGGCCGCGCGTGGGTGTGGTGTTCAGGCCGCGATCATGTCGCGGCGTTGCCGCGTCTTCACGCCGCCATCTTCATCTTCGGCGCGGCGGTCACGGTCAGGCCGTCGCCATTGACCGAGCCGAAGGCGATGGTCTGCTCGATGCTGGCCGGGCCTTGCGTCTGGCCGCGCTGCGCGGTGACGATGTAGCTGACGCCGTCGGTGCCATAGGGGATGGTCGAGTCGGTGTACGACTTTTCACCCGATGCGCCGATGAGCGTGAACGCGTTCTCGGTCGCGAGCTTGCGGCGGACGAAGTACACGACGTTGTCGCTGCCCTGCGGGTGGACGGCCTTCCAGCGGAGCGTGAGTGCGCCGCCGGGGACGAGCTCAAAGCGGAAGTTGTTCGGCTGGCCCGGGGGCGGCAGGGGCGTCGCGGGCTGGGGCGCGGGGATCTGCGCGGTCTGATAGACGGTCGAGTCGCCAGAGTTCACCGCGAATGAGCGGATGGCGCGGACGAGGTCGCTGGCCTCGCGGATGGTCTCGGTGAACGCGTCGTTGGCCGCTTCGGTGGCGGCCTTCTGGGCCTGCTTGGCGACCTGCTGATCGGTGGAGCGTGCGGCGAGGTTGGAGACGAGGCCGCTGAAGTCGGCGGCCTGCTTGGCGGTGAGGCCGATGTTCTCGGCGGATTCGGCCCAGATGGGCGCGTGGGCCTGGGCCCAGAGGAGGAACTGCATTTTGTCACGCGGGAACGTCGCCATGAGAGATCTCCTGCTCGGTTGTCGAGCCGTGATCGTGATGGCGACGGAGCGCGCACGGAGCGTGGAGGCGATAGGCAACAGAAGCTCGCGTGCTGGCGAACCCGCGCCTCATTGAAAGGCCACACAAGGACGCGCCCGCCGCCGGAATGTCTACCCACGCACCGGAACACCCGCCGCGCGGACCGCTCTCAACCTGCCGAGTGAGAGTTTCGGCGGTTGGTGGGTGGGACTGAAGCGGTCTTGAGGATTTTTCGGTCTGTGCGGGGTGGGGGGTGGAGGGGTGAGGGGGTGATGGGGTGAAGGGGATAAGGGGTGGGGGGGGGTAGGGCGTTTTCAGGGCCAGAACGCCATTTTTGGCCCGCCCGCACCGCCGGCCCGGCCGTGCGCAGCGACCGTGCAGCCGATGAAATTGATTCCGCGGCCGTGCACGGCGACCGCGCAGCCGATGAAATTGATTCCGCGGCCGTGCGCGGCGACCGCGCAGCCGATGAAATCAAACCCACAGCCGTGCGCCCCACCCGCGCCGCCGAGCATGACCACCGCACAGCCGTGTGCTTTCCCCCCTCAGCCGAGTGCCGCAACCGCACAACTGTGTGTCCGCCCCCTCCCCCCAGAGGGGATGCGGTTCGTGCCTTGCGACCCCTCGGGGCGGGGGGCCAAGTCAGCCCGCGGCGGAGCCGCGATCAAGTCCATTGGATTCGATCTCTGCGGAGTGTGTATGCTGTCGCTATGTCGAAGGCAGAACGAGCAGTAGAGCGAAGCTGTTTTGTGATTCAGCCATTTGATCATGGCAAGTTTGACAGGCGTTACGGCGATGTGTTTAAGCCCGCCATTGTGGGCGCCGGATTTCGTCCAGATCGTGTTGACGAAGATCATGGAGCAGACATCCCGATCGAACGGATAGAGCAGGGAATCCGAAACGCGGATCTCTGTTTCGCAGACATCTCGACCGACAACGCCAATGTATGGTTCGAAGTGGGCTTTGCTATCGCATGCGGACGACCGTTATGCCTGGTGTGTTCCGACGAGCGAGAAGGCGCGTTCCCGTTTGATGTCCGGCATCGAAGAATAATCAAGTATGCGACAGGTTCATCGAGTGATTTCAGCGCAGCCCAGTCCGCGATCACTGAACGTCTGAAAGCCATCGGCGCAAGCATCTCCCAGCAAACGCGCTCTCCCGCCGAAGTGGCACCGATAGGGCACCGTCGCGGCATGCCAGACCATGAGCTCGCAGCCCTGGCCGCTATTTCAATTTATGCTTTGGAGAACATAGAGAGCATGTCCGGCTTTAGAATTGCGGAGGCTATGCAGGAATCCGGCTTCACCAAGCTTGCGGCGACGCTTGCCGTACAGGCACTACAAGCCGAGAAGCTCATTGTTGCAGTTCGTGAATCATCGCAGTACTCGCAGGGCGAAGAGTGGATCGGCTTTAAGCCGACTCCAAAGGGGGCCGAATGGCTGCTTTCCAATCAGTCCGGGCTGCAGCTCCGCACAACCCAACGGCAGTTCACGCCAATCGATGAGAAGGACATTCCGTTCTGATGCAGTGTGGGCGGCTGCCGACTGTACCAAGCTTTCTCTGGGAAAAGATGCATACGGGGAGCAATGTAGTGAGTGATGAATCCAAGAAAGTCGCCGCGTCAGGTAGAATTACGGACGCGGTCGTGGACGAGTACTACGCAAATCTCGCGGAGCACTACCGCCCGCCGAGCAGGGGCGGGAACACACGCGCACTGCATCAGCACGCCATGATTATCGCCGGCGTTCGATATAGCTTCCTGGCCCTAGGCGCAAAAAAATGGGTTTTCAAGGGTGACACCGTGTCGTTTGACTGGGTGCTCAAGGCGGATAAGTACCGCAACGTGATCTTGAACACCATGAAAGTTCGCAGCCGCAACGGTGCCGCGGTTGTCCGAGGTGATCGTGGAAGGAAGCCAGCCCTACGGACGGCTCCTCCGAAAGCTCCCGCGAGCCGACGCGAGCAAAGAGATTAAACTTGAAATCGTGAAGTACGCATGTGTCGCCACTTTGGCGTGGCATGTGTGCCGCCACCGCTCGGCACAGCCAAGCCCCAATCGCCCGCCTCGCTTCGTGCGACCTTTGCGCTCCTCCGTGCCTCTGTGGCCCTGACTTTCCCCGCGAACGCCGCGTCCCTGCGTCTCTGCGTTGAAGCCCCAATCCCCACGCGGCGGTGGGTCGAAGGTGCCCGGGCTTGCGCCCGGGCCTCGGATTGAGGTGGAATCGAGTTCGGCCCGGATCCAGAACTTCCCCCCGCATCCTCGCCGGTCACCGAGAACTGTTTCTTGTAGGGTCAGTCGTGCACGATCTCGGCACGCCCGACCCGCCCGGATTGGTCCAGCCACAAGGCCAGCCACTCAGAATCGATGCTGATGAAGCCGCGTTCCGGGCCAAGGTAGTACAGCAGATCGGAATCGAAGCCCCTGGCCGGCGCAATCGGTGGGCCGAGAAGTTGCTCGACTTCCAGAGGCGTACGCCCTTGGAGCGTTCGCCGCGCGACCAATCGATCCGCCATGGGCCGACGCCAATGCGGCGGATCGCCCGGATTGAGGTTCCACTTGGATCGGTCGAAGGCACCGCCCGGGAAGAGCACGAACTTTGTGGCGACGCCGAGCGCAAGCATTGAGGCCGCGAGAGCGATGATCCATGCGATCTTGGTACGCCGCTTCATCGGGCGGTCCTCCCTGTTTACTCAGCGGGCGGAGCCGGCAGCAAGTGAACGTTCGCTTCAAGGGCCTTCACCATGGGAGGAAGGTGCACTCGAAGAACGTGCCAGAGCTTGGTGGGCACGAGGCGGTCGTACTCGTGCGACAGGATGTGACGCGTGCCGACGACCTGGGTCCATGGAATGCCGGGGATCAGGGCTCGCGAGGCGTCGCTGATTCGGGAAGCGGCTTCGCCGATGCCTTGGAGGTACCACGCGAGAGAAGTCTGGTAGAGGCGGCGTGCGGCGAACTCGGTTTCGGAGACGCCGTCAAACTGAGCGATGGCTTCTTTCGCAAGCGCGAGCATGTGCTCGGCGCGGGTGCGATCTTCGGGGCCGGGCTTGCGTGTTCTGCGATCAGGCGGCATAGCCCAGCACCGAAGATGCGAGGATGCGATGCAGGTTGCTTGGGGAGAACATGTCCGGAGTCTTGAGGTCGACCTCGCGATCAAAGATGCTGGTCAGCTCCTGCTGCATGCCGCCGAGCTGGAAGAGATCGGGGTCAACGCCCGGTTGAAACTCGATGAGCAGATCGATGTCGCTCTCGGGCGTGAGCTCGCCGCGGGCGCAGGAGCCGAAGACGCGGACGGACTGGATCTGGTGTCTTGCGCAGAACGCGGCGATGGCCGCGTGCGTTTGCTCAGAAAATCCGGGGATGCGCGGATCGGTGGCCATGGTTGTATTTTACCATGCCCAAGCCGCCCGCTTCGCTTCGTGCGACCTTTGCGCTCCTCCGTGCCTCTGTGGCCCTGTCTTTCCCCGCGAACGCCGCGTCCCTGCGTCTCTGCGTTGAAGCCCCGATCCACGGGGTTGGGGGGGTGGGGGGGGGGCGGCCGTGGGTCGAGGGTGCCCGGGCTTGCGCCCGGGCCTCGGATTGAACTAGGCCCGGTTCCAGAACTTCCCGCCGTACACCGCTCGGTCGCCCAGATCTTCCGCGATGCGGATGAGCTGGTTGTACTTGGCGTTGCGGTCGCTGCGGCAGGGAGCACCCGTCTTGATTTGGCCGCAGTTGGTCGCCACGGCCAGGTCGGCGATGGTGCTGTCTTCGGTCTCGCCCGAGCGGTGGCTGAGAATCGCGCTGTAGCGGTTGCGCATCGCGAGGTTGACAGCGTCAAAGGTCTCGCTCAGCGTGCCGATCTGGTTCACCTTCACGAGGATCGCGTTGGCGCACTTGTCCTTGATGCCGCGGGCGAGGAACTTGGGGTTGGTGACGAAGAGGTCGTCGCCGACGATCTGGACTTTGTCGCCCAGCTTGGCGGTGAGCTTGGCCCAGCCCTCCCAGTCGTTCTCGGCGAGGCCGTCTTCGATGGAGCGGATCGGATACTTCTTGCACCAGCCGGCCCAGAGATCGATCATCTGGTCGCTGGAGACGATCTTCTTGGGGTCGCTCTTGAAGAAGCAATAGCCTTTGGCGCCTTTCTTCTTGTGCGCGGCCTCGTTCCAGAGCTCGGTGGTGGCGGGGTCGAGCGCGACGTAGATCTGGCGGCCCCAGTCATAGCCGGCCTTGTCGGTGGCTTCTTCGAGCAGCTTCAGCGCGTCTTCGGCGTTCTTCAGGTCGGGGGCAAAGCCGCCCTCGTCGCCGACGGCGGTGGAGAGGTGACGCTCGTGCAGAACCTTCTTCAGCGTGTGGTAGATCTCGACGCAGGAGCGCAGCGCGTCGTCAAAGTTGTCAAAGCCCCAGGGCTGGATCATGAACTCCTGAAAGTCCACGTTGTTGTCGGCGTGCTTGCCGCCGTTGAGGACGTTGAACATCGGGACGGGCAGGACCTTCGCCGCCGACCCGCCGAGATAGCGATACAGCGGGAGTTCGCACGCATGGGCGGCGGCCCTGGCACAGGCCATGGAGACGCCGAGGATGGCGTTGGCGCCGAGCTTGCTCTTGGTGTTGGTGCCGTCGAGATCGAGCATCGCGGCGTCGATGTGCTCCTGGGCCCGGACGTCCATGCCCTCGATGATGGGGGCGATGGCGTCCATGACATTGAGGAC
The DNA here is from genome assembly GCA_019750095.1 of Phycisphaerales bacterium. Lineage (GTDB taxonomy): Bacteria > Planctomycetota > Phycisphaerae > Phycisphaerales > UBA1924 > UBA4658. The sequence goes on along the minus strand of JAIEOW010000058.1, from coordinate 42,980 downwards.
GGCCTTGGTCACGCCCTTGCCGAGATAGGTCTTCTTGTCGCCATCGCGGAGTTCAACAGCTTCGTTCTCGCCGGTGGATGCGCCGCTGGGGACGGCGGCGCTCGCGGTGATGCCGGAGGAAAGCTCGATCTCGCACTCAACAGTGGGATTGCCGCGGGAGTCGAGGATCTGGCGGGCGTGGACGCCGACGATGTCGTACATGGGGAGGTCCTGTGGAAATGGGCAGCGGGATGGCCCGTCGCCCGGGGTCGGGTTGGGGAAAAGAGGGACGGATGATACCTGCGGATATGGAGTGTGGGCGTTGGGTTGGATTCGGCGGGCACGGAAGCCGCGGATGGGGTATCTTGTGGGGGGGTGGGGTAGAGAACAAGGAGTTTGAGCCGACATGCCCGTCACGCCGGAAGGATTCGCTGCCCGCATCGCTGATTTGAAGGCCGAGCTTGCGGCCCAGGGGCGGCTCGTGCAGGGTTTGCTCGAAGCGGCGTTTGACGCGGCGTTCAGCCGAGATGCGACGGCGGGGAAGCGGGCAATCGAACTGGATGACGAGATCGACCGGGTGGATGTGGAGATCGAGCGGCGGGCGGTGTCGCTCTTGACCGATGCCACGGTGCAGGGTGCCGCGATCGCTCCGGATCAGCTTCGGCTGGTGCTGACGATCGTGAAGGTGAACAACGAGCTGGAGCGCATCGCCGACTCGGGCGTGCGGATCGGCGAGCTGGTGCCGGAGCTGGCCCGGCTGAACGTGGTGATGCCCGACACGATTCGGGTGATGACCAACTCGGTGGTGGGCATTCTGCGCGATTCGTGCACCTCGCTGGATCGCGCCGATGGTCATCTGGCCAAGGTCGTGCTGGCGAGCGAAGACGCGGTGGAGATGTTCAAGCGGGCGATCCTGCGGGATTGCCAGGCGCAGGTGTCTTCGGGCAAGCTGAGCGTCGACGCGGCGTTCACCGTGCAGGAACTGGCGACACAGTGCGAGATCATCGCGGGACACTGCTCAAATGTGGCCGAGCAGGCGCTGTACGTGGCGACAGGCAAGATCGTGCGGCACATGCACGGACGGTGGGAAGAAGTGCCGGTGCCGGAAGTGCGCTAGGAAGATGCGTTAGCGAGCGATGTTGTCGATCAGGCGGATGGTGCCGAGGCGGACGGCGATGAGCAGCCGGGCGGGACGTGCAGGGCTGAAGGTGCTGATCGGCAGCAGCGATTCGGCGTCGCGAGCGACGGCATACTCAATCGGCAGGCCGTGCGATTCGAGAATGCGACGCATGGCGGCCTCGGCATCGGCCGGGTTGTGAGCTTCGGCGCCGGCGCGCAGGGCCTGGATGATGGCGGTGGCACGCGGGCGATCTTCGCGCGAGAGGAAGACGTTTCGGCTGGACATGGCAAGGCCGTCGGCTTCGCGGATGGTGGGATAGGGAATGATCTGCACGGCCAGGTTCTGCTCTGCGGTCATGGCACAGATGACCTGGAGCTGCTGCCAGTCTTTCTCGCCAAAGAGTGCGGCAGCGGGGCGGACAAGTTCAAACAGCCGCTTGACCACCTGGCAGACGCCCGCGAAGTGACCGGGTCGGAACGCGTCTTCGAGCTTGGGCGTGGAGGCGACCGCGGGCAGTGGGGGAACGGCCGCAACGCCGGGGGCGTAGATGGTGCTGACATCTGGGGCAAAGATGGCGTCGGCACCGGCGTGTGCGCAGCCGAGGGCGTCGGCCTCGAGCGTGCGCGGGTAGCGTTCGAGGTCGCGCGGATCATTGAACTGGGTGGGGTTGACGAAGATGCTGACGATGACTTTGGCAGAGTGGCGCGTGCCGAGCGAGCGAAGGCGTGCGGCTTCTTGCACAAGTGCAAAGTGCCCGGCATGGAGCGCGCCCATGGTGGGGACGAAGTAGCCGCCTTGATACGCGTCAAGCTCGCCGGCGGATCGAAGAATGGGGATCACAAGGCGGGCTCCGTGCGTGGGCTGGAGATTGTGAGAGTGATGTTCACCGCTGCGCCGTCAAGCTGAGGTTGATCGTTGAGCACTTCCACGCTCATCGTGGCTTGATGCGGAAAGAGCTCAATACGCGTACGACTTACGGTGCGAGCGTCGGCACGCGACATCGCTACGCTGAGTTCCGGAGCATGAGGCCAGGAGTGGCGATGGAACTCGGCCTGAGCGGCGCGTGCTTGGGATGGTCCGCAGGCGGCGCCGACGGTCTGTTCAAACAGCCGGGCGCGTGGCGAGATCACGCGATGATCGCCGAGGCCAGAGGAGGACCACACGGCGGGAAGCTGCGTGCCATGCGTGGGTTCAGCGACGACGGATGTGCCATCGCTGCGGAGACAGGCCGTCTGGCTGCGATCGAACATGACCAGGGAGAACGGCGAGAACGCGCGGGCGTCAAGCGTGGAGGCCCTAGCGACGGCGGCGGACAGGCTGGTGCATGAGGCGAGATCAGGGATGATCAGCCCGCGTGATCTTCTCGCAGGCGCCGGTGGCACGGCGTGTTCCGGATTGGCGTTGAGCAGCGCGAAGATGACCGCATGCTGGTTGACGGCGATCCACGTGCCGCCGGACTCGGCATCAACAGGCATGAGCACCGGAACGCCGTTGATTAAGCGGATTTCCGGTGGGAGCGACGAGGCACGCCCGCGAAGCTCGTCACGGTTCATGATGAGCGTGAGCAGGGGCTGGTCGGCGGACTCTGCACCGCGCACGATGCTCAGCGTGCACATGCCTTGGAGTCCTGGTGGGCGAGTGTTGATGGGGCATAGCCGAATGTGGGCGGCGGAGTGAGACCGAGTTCCAGCACCATGCCGCGGATCGAAGCGTTGTGGTGGATCGTGTGGCTCAGCACGAAGGCGAGCTCGCGCCCAAGGGTGGAGGAGAGATCAACGGCGCGGCCGTCGCGCGTGGGCATGATGGCGATCGTGACGACTTCTTGATGATCGTGCGTAGCAAGCGTGTCCATCGCGCGGATGAGCGCGTCGAGTTCGATCATGGCGACGGCGGGGTCTGACTCGATGGGCGTGCCCCTTTGCCGCGTGTCATAGTCCACCGAGCTGGCGACTCTGCCGTCGATGAGCGCGCGAGCGTGGTCGATCGTGTGGCGTACGTGCCCGCCGACGGTGGCGTTGAAGAACAGGTCGCCCATGGGGCGTGTGTACTGAGCGGGCGTCACCGAGAGCAGGAGATCGCGCAGCTCTTGAAAGATCCGGCGGAGCGGTTCGGCGATGCACTGGCAGGAGTTGTCAGTGCCTTCGTTCCGCATTGGTGCGGCGGTTGTCTGGGTCAGTCTTGACACGAGATCTCCTCATGGCTGCCTCAACCGTGAAGGGCTCGGCGGAGGGTATGGTGTGAACGAGCGACTCGCATCGATCAGGATACGAGAGTATTGGCAGAATGGATCGGAATCGTGCATCGATGGCGATGAATCCAGGCGTCGTTCTACAGTCGACGCACGTCTGCGGCACGCACGCGAAGGACGCCGAGCCCTGAGACGCCCAGCCATTGGTGCTTGACGCCGCGGATCTCGACAGGGTCAGCGATCAGGTGGTGCAACGCAGGATCAATCGCCTCGCCGGACTCGCTTTGCAGCAGCAGATACTCCGTCGAACCGTCTGCGGAGAACGCAATCACGATCGGTGGGATGCCGCCGCGGATGCAGAGTGTGGCGCACTCCTTATGTGTCTTTCCCGCTCCGGGTTTCATGGCACCGAGATAGCACTTGCCGTCGACGATCTCCCCGCGAACCGTGACGGACCCGAGTTCGCGCAGCGTCGGTGCCTGCGTGATGGCGGCATCGGTGATTCGGACAAGGGCGCGGTCCTCGGGTTCAAGTTCGAGGATCTGACGACCTTCGCGGTGGAGCAGCCAGCCGGAAACGCGGACCAATTGGCCACTCAAGGCGGCAGCACGCTTTTGAGTGCCAAACTTGCCTTGCTCGACAAGGAGCACGGCGGTGATCGTGCCGTCTTTGGCAGGCGTGAACAAGACGGGATAGGGTGCAGCACCGAGCACACCCATGAACTCAACGGGCTTACCCGTCTCCCAGACCGCATTGCCTGGTGAATACTGCGAGCGCGCCCACACGAAAGCGAGTGCGCACATGATCCAGAGCACCGCGGGCACCGCGAACTTCAGAAAGCGATGGATGCCGACGGGCATCGGCAAATAGTTCACATAGATCGCCTGGTCGCGCGGCGGTGGGAGTAAGTGCTCAGACATTCGCCGCCTCCGATCGTGCGGAGACGGGATCGGTCGGCGTACCGGGCGGGAGCGCACGGGCATTGACCTGTACACGCCCGGCAGAGATGCGGACCCGATACGTCGCGACCTTTTCCTGAAAAGGTGGCGGGGCGCACCCGTCCTGGGGTTTGTATTGCCAGCCGTGCCACGGGCAGGTGATGCACCCATCGATGATCGCGCCCTCGCCGAGCGGACCGCCTTGATGCGCACAGACGTTGGTCACGGCCGAGATGCGTCCATTGTGCTTGAAGATCGCGATGCGCTCGCCGCCCGGGGCGCAGACGGTGCGGGCACGGTCATCGGGTATCTCGGCCGGTGTTCCCACGTCGATCCACTCTTCGCCTGCGACGCTCGAAGTGGGCGAAGAGAGGTCGCGATTCCGCTCTCGCCACGCGGCGAGCAGATGCAGCACGCCGACGGTGCACACGCCAAGAACCGTTGCAATCGGACCCAGCAGGCCCCGATCATTCTGGAGCGCGCCAAGGGCGACATGCGCAACGAGGAGCACATACGCGCCGTAGACGCTCATGTGCAGGCGCTTCCACGTCGCGGCAGAGAGATTCTTGTTCCAGAAATCATGGCTGGTGGCGGCGAGCAGGAAGAGAACGATGAGTGCCACAACGCCGAGGAGCTGGTACGGAAATGCCTGCACCGAGGCGAACTCGGTGTTGCTCGTGAGGAGAGAGACGAGCGGGTTGATGGTGCCGAAGCCGTGGTAATAGCCAATGGCGATCACGCCGTGGGCGAGAGCGATGAAGAACGTCATCACCCCGAGGTGTCGACGATTGAACAGGACGGGAAGCCACCGCGGATCGAACCGGGCGAGCGGGCCGATGCAGAGAATGATGTGCAGCAAGATGAAGCCGCATGAGCCGAGGGCACGGAGGATCAGGACCTCATCGCTGATCGCCGAGGCACCGGTCCAGAGCATCTTGCTCACCAGCATGAACGTGCCGATGTACGCGATGATCGCCAGACCGACGATCAGGTCGTAGCGACGCTTGGGTTTCGACCACTGGATGGCGGCGTAGCCGACGCTCATGGGCGCGGCTCCTGCATCGTGGTTGCCTGCGGATCTTCTGGTTGCTTGAGCGCTTTCGCCGAAGCATGCCGAGCGTACAACGCAAGCGATAGAGTCGTGACCAAAACAGGCAGGGCGCAGACCCACACCCAGAAGTGGGCTCGACGTTGTGGTCGCATCATGGCCCTGCCCTCAGCGAGCGCTTCGGGCGGAGCCACTTCACCAGCAGCAGCGGCCAGAGGGCCGCACACCCTGGCAGAATCGTCAGTTTGAACCCGAGTCCAGCGGTCGAGGCCGCAGGGTCAATCACAGACACGCCGCGCAAAACGAACGCGATGCCAAACGCCACGCCAACAAGGGTGTAAGCCAAGAGAGCCAATAGAGAGAGTTCGGCCAATGTCTGCATTGCGTGGACGTGGAGGGGCTTCCATTATGTGAGATGCGGCGACTTGGAGGTGGTTACGGTTCTTTTTGAAAACTTCAGACTTCGGTGTCAATGCCGCCTAGCCCCAGCATGTGGCCCCAACGGGTGACCCGTTCCAGGAGAGAAGGCTCCGGTGGGTTGTGAGCGGTATGGGTAAGCACGATGATGGTCGCGTCGTCGTCCAGCCGATCGGTCCTGGCGTGGGCCATGGCTCCGCTGCGGAGGTCTTGGGCGAGGTCGCTTTCGCCGCTTGAGACTCGTCGGGCCAGATCGAGCAGGCCCTGCTCGCCGAGTTGCCTGCCCGCGGGGTCGGCGGCTTCGACAAACGCGTCGGAGTACAGCACCACGCGATCACCCGGTTCAAGTTTGAGCGCAAACTGCTCGTAGTCGGTGGGATCAAGGATGCCCAGCGGAAGGTTGGCGATTCCGGTCGGGTTGCCCGATTGGATCGCATTGATCACGCCCGGGGTGGAGCGATCAAGCAGGTGCCATTCGTCGGTGCGATGCCGATGAAGCAGCGGCCGGGGGTGGCCCGCACTGCAGACGATCAGGTGATCGGTGGGTGAGAAATATGTCAGCAGGGCGGCAGTTACGAATCGGCCGTTGAGGTCCATCGCGGCGAGGGCCTGGTTCAGGTCCTGCGCAAGCCGAGACTGATCGGCGGTATTGATGTGGGCCCGCATCAGGGTGCGCAGAGTGCGAGCCAGCTCGGCCACAACTTCGCCATGGCCCGCAACGTCAGCAAGCACAAACCGCGTGATCAGCCCGGCGGCACAGTTGGATACGTAGTACAGGTCGCCGCCGGCGGAGTTGGCCAGCCGATCGATTCCTGCCTCGACATACGGAACGCAGGAGACCCGCACGTCATTTCCAGGGACGGCGACACTGGAATCAAAGGCGCGATTGCCACCCCAGACCTCCATGCAGGCAATGGGGTGAGACTCGTTCCCGCCTCGGAGTGCGGGGGCTTGGGCGGATGGGGCTGACGACATGTCTGGAGATTCAGATGCCAGACGGCGAGCGGAGGTGACGCGGGGTTGATCTCAGGAGCTTTGGCCATCAGCGGGCCGTATCGTTATCGTTGTGCGGAACGGCAGGAGCTTCACGGAATCTGATACGCATGGACAATCACACTCGGAAGATCATGGCGGCAGCGGTTTTCGGCGGAATGGCCGCGGCATCGATGCTGGCGGGGTGCGTGCGCAGCCGCGTGTACGTGCTTGAGTCCCCCTCGGCGGACGCGATGGCGTTCGCGCCACAAGGGTTGACACTGCGCCAAGGCGAGCACGCGATGAAAGTGTGCGAGAAGGAGATCGCGGTGTTCGAGGCGGCGGTCTCAAAGGCCTATCGGGAGCAGACCAAGACCGCCACGAAAGCGGACTTTTCTGGAAGTGCTTCGGGCTCTTCGGACCTGGAACTGGTGTACCGGTTTGTGTCGCTCGACGAGGGAGATGGACCGGTGCGCGTGGTGTCGGGGGTGGCGGGGCTGTTCGGCTCGCCGTTTTATGCGCTCGGAGATGGAGACATCGGCGTTGAGGCGGTCTTTGTCGATGGCGATCGTCGACCACTTGCGCGGGTGGTCTGCAGCGGGCCGATCAGTGGCATGTTTGCAGGACGGGGCGATGGAATTGAAGCCGCGGCAAAGTCCCTGGCCAAGTATGCGGCAACGCACTTTCCGGCAGGGGATCGCGGTGCGTCACCGGTTGGTCAGTGAACCGCACCCCCGAGTAACGCGGTGTGTGGGGGGCGGTGGGGAATCCGGCGCGGGTCACATCGCCTTTCGGCGGGCGTCACGAATCGCATCGACAAGGCTCTTGGGAGCGATCGCCTCGCCCGGCATGTCGAGATCGGCCATGGCGGTCCTGCTCAGCTTGATCACGTGCTGATAGGACACCAGATAGTTTCGGCACGACGGGCAGACATTCAGATGGCGGTCAAAGTCAAACCGCTCATCGGGGTTCAGTTCGTTGTCCAAGTAAGCCATAAGAAAGTCGAGCATTTCTCGACACGTGAGATATGGCCGAGATGACTCGGAACCAGTGGAACGAACTGGGCTCATGGTGATGGCTCCTGATTCGCAAACGTTGGATCGAGCAGCTCTTTGAGAGCCTGCCGGGCTCGGTGCAGGCGGGTCTTTACCGCATTGGTCGTCATGCCGAGAGCTGCGGCGGTTTCTTCGGTGCTCAGGCCTTCAATGTCGCGTAAAACAAGAACGATACGATACTGCTCAGGAAGTGCCTCGATCTTTGAACGCACAAATGCACGAGTCTCGCTTCGTTCGATGCTCTGTAGTGCTACTGGTGTCCATGCACGGCTTGCATTTTTCTGATGCCCGTCGGCGATGAATGCCGGAAGAAAGTCCTCGATCTGACGCTCCGGTCGACGGCGCTGCGAGCGGAGCTTCATCAGACACGCGTTCACGGTGATTCGATGCAGCCAGGTTGTCAGTTGCGAACGTCCGTCAAATCGATCAATGGCCCTGAACGCACTCAGAAACGCGTCCTGCAGGGCATCCTCGGCGTCCTCCTCCCTGTTGAGCATCCAGCGTGCGACGGCAAGCATCCGCCCGCCCGCGAGTTCAACCAGTTCGTCAAACGCCCGGTCTTCGCCGGCACGCAGACGTGCAACGAGCGCAGACTGATCGACCGTGGTGAGCCCTGATGTGCTTTCAGACGAGGAGTTCAAAGCTGACACCGGCATGTGATGCACGATTTGGTCGAATGGATACGGTGATTGATCAATTTTTGCGTCCTGGTGGTACGCGACAAAGGATAGGTATATGTTTGGGTCATGGCCATAGGACATGAGCGAGAAGACGGAATCCTGGCGGGTCACGAGATCCGTGGCCGAGGGGCGGGGTTGAATCCCGGGAATCGGTTTGAGGACGTTCGTCTCCATGTTCTGGGTGAGCATCTGGACCAGGTCGCGATTGATCATCCGGACGGCGTTCAGGTGCCCACGCGTGTGTATCGCGATCGGTCCAGAAGCGTGCTGAACGAGGTTGAGAGCCCGGATCTGCCCTTTCGATGGACGGTCAATCCATACCGCGGATGTGAGCACGGGTGTGTGTACTGCTACGCCCGTCCGGGGCATGAGTATCTGGGATTGTCATCGGGCCTGGACTTTGAGACCCGGATCCTGGCAAAGATGGACGCGCCGGAGTTGCTGCGTGCCGAACTCGTCAAGGACGCGTGGAATGGTGAGGGAATCGTGCTCTCGGGCGTGACCGACCCGTATCAGCCGATCGAGCGCGAACTGCGGATCACGCGGCGGGTGCTGGAGGTCTGCGTGGAGCTCGCGCAGCCGGTCTCACTGGTGACCAAAAATCTGCTGATCACGCGTGATCTCGATCTGCTTGGTGCCCTGGCCGCATACCACGCTGTTCACGCGGCGATCAGCATCACGACGCTGGACAATCGGCTTGCCAGCACGATGGAGCCGCGGGCAAGCTCGCCCACGGCGCGTTTGAAAGCAATCGAAACTCTTGCAAAGGCTGGAATTCCCGTCTCTGTCATGGTGGCGCCGGTCGTGCCCGCTCTCAACGAGCCCGAGATTCCGGCGATTCTGCGGGCCGCCAAAGCCGCGGGGGCGCGGCATGCCGGATATGTGCTGCTGCGGCTGCCGCATCAGATCAAGGCACTCTTCCTGGATTGGCTTCAGCGGGAGTTTCCAGATCGCGCGGCGCACGTCGAGTCGGCGATTCGAGACACGCGCGATGGGGGGCTGTATCAATCCGATTGGAAGGTGCGACAGCGCGGCACCGGGCCAAGGTCGCAGCAGATCGCCGACTTGTTCAAGGTCTTCGCGCGGCAACTGGGCATGGACACCTGGCCCGAGCCCAAGTCGCCCGCCGAGTTTTTGAAACGCAAAGCCGATCGGCAGAACCGGGGTCAGCTTGGCTTGTTTGCCTGACAGCATGCGGATCGATTAGCAGCTCACTCTAAAGAAGCGTTCACTGGTGCCGCCGGAGCCGACGCGAAAGCGGGTGGACGCACCGCAGGCGGGGCATCTGCCGACGTACGCCGTGCCGTCGGGAGAGCGATACGCGCGGGTGTATTGCTTTGCGCACTCGAACCACAGCCGCAGATACGGGCGTCCCGAGGACGCGTCACCAGGGTGGGGATCGTGGGCGTCGAGGTCGGCGGATGCCGAGTTGCGGACATTCTGTGGGGATACCGCGTTGGACGCGGGCAGGGCGGAGAGATCGAGGATGTCCCGAGGGTCGGGCATTGCGGGTCTATCGGCGAATGTGGGCGAAGCGGTCAAAACCGGAGGATCGTTGCCAGTGGGTGGTTTGAGCCGATACACTCTCGGGTCGTCATGGTCGCTCTCCCCAAGGGTGGTGGGGGGGCGTTGGGGCCCGCGGTCACGACGAGCAAACTCATGGCGGCCACGCTGACCATTTTGCCTGATCCACCGGCCCCGCCGACACCCATCGGGTTGATCGCGGCGGGTGGTCGCCTGCCGATCATGATCGCCAAGGGTTTGGCTGCGGCGGGCCACCCAATTCATGCACTCGGGCTGCGGAATCAGTACGAACCGGAGCTTCCTGGGCTTTGCACAACGTTTCGCAAGGTCGGGGTGTTGCGGGTCGCGAGTTGGGGAGGATTGCTCCGCAAGGTGGATGTTCGGCATGCGATCATGGTGGGTCGGATCGACAAAGCCCGGCTGATGTATGGCATGCCTTGGAGTATCATCCATCACGTGCCGGACCCGCAGACTCTTCTGGCGTGGTTTCGGCATCTTCGCCACGATCGAAGGTCGCATGCGGTGCTCGTGGCGGTTGCGAATGAGCTGAGCCGAAATGGAGTGCACCTGATCGACTCGACCGCCCCAATCATGGACCAACTGGCCGAGGCCGGCGTGATGACCAAGCGCCAGCCGACGGCCCAGCAGCGAGCCGACATCGCTTTCAGTTGGCCCCTGCTCAGCCAGACGCTGCGGCTGGACATCGGCCAGGCGATCGCGGTGCGAGACCGCGACATCATCGCGGTGGAAGCGGTGGAGGGGACCGACCGCATGATCGAGCGGGTCGGGGTGATCTGCCGCGCGACGGGGTGGACGCTTTGCAAAGGGGCACGCGCAGGTCACGATCGCCGGAGCGATGTGCCGACGGTTGGGCCGGCGACGATCGAGATGCTGTACAAGCATGGTGGGCGGTGCTTGGCACTTGCGGCGGGCGATGTGATCATGATCGACAAGCCGCAGCTTCTGGAACTGGCGGATCAGCTCGGGGTGAGTGTGATCGGCGTGGCGGCGGCGCAGGCGTAGGGTGGGAAGTGGCGTGGCGCAATGGAGTGGGCGGGTCGCATCGCAGTCAGCCGAGGAGGGTTGGTCATGGACACGGCGGTGCAGGTCGCGCTGATTGTGCTGACGGTGCTCGGCGCGGGTGCGCTCGCGATGTTCATCGCTCGACGCGGTCGCACGAAAGGGATGGGCGTGGTGGTGCTGGTCTCGGCAATGCTGACGGTGGTCAGCGGCGCAGTTGGCTGGCTGCAATGCAGCGAAAAGCAGATGCCGGAGTTCGGCGCGGCGTTTGCGAACGCGATCCACTTTGGGGCGCAGAACCTGCTGCTGAACGGCGAGTCGAATGCAGGGGACCACTGGCTGATGGTGGTGTCTCGGCTCCTTGGAATGGCGACGGTCACGCTGGTGGCGTTCGCGGTGATCCGCGGGCTGTTCTGGGAATCGCTGGATCGGGCCTGGATCATGTGCACCAGGAAGCACGTGGTCGTGTGCGGAATCGGGCAGATCGGGGAAGAGATTGCACGAAGCGCGCTGGAGAGCGGCAAACGCGTGGTGATCATTGAGCGTGACGAACAGAACGATCGCGTGGACGCACTGCGTGAGCTTGGGGCGATGGTGGTGTTTGGAGACGCAACGGAGAAGTTCGCCATCTCACAGGCGCGGGTGAGGTCGGCCTCTCACGTGTACTTCTGCATGGGCGATGACGAGTGCAACGCTGAGGGTGTGACGGATGTGGTAGAACTGCTCAGAACATCCAGGCTCTCCAAGCCGAGATTGCACTGCAACATGACCAACGCGGAACTGGGGCGTCGGCTGGAGCAGGTGGGTGCTGCGAACGGGTGCGATGTACGTGCCTTCGACGTTTCGGAGCTTGCCGCCCGAGATTTCCTCGAGCGCAAACTGTCGGTGTTGCGAGTGCGCGAGGATGAGACGATTCATTTCGTAGTGATTGGTTTCGGTCGCATGGCGCAGACGCTGGTGCTGCAAATCGCTGAGCTTGCGCACTTTCCGAACCTCCGCCGATCGCGCATGACGGTGGTTGTGGAGGATCGCGAGAGCGATGCCGTGGCGCGTTTCTGCGCCCGCTATCCGCGCGTTTTCGGCGTGCCCTTCGGCGATGCCTGGAAGCCGCAGGAGGATCGGGACGATTGGGGCTGGAATGTGCAGGTGCACGAGCGTGGGGCGGCGGGGCCCGGTGATCGCGGGGTCGAGTTCGTGCTGAACGGAGGGTTTGCGCGCGTGTGCGGGCTGGCGACCAATCCGCTGGTGACGGATCGTCTGTGCGAGCTCTCGGGAATGCCCCGCGTTCGTCCGGTGGTCATCGTCTGCGGCGAGGGCGAGGATGACAACTGCGCGATGGCCCAGCGGTTGCGGGATGAACTGGACATGCGGATCGTTGATGCCAAGTCGCTCGCGACGCCGACGCGGGCGTATCGGGATGGCTTCAAGCCCGTTCCGATCTTCGCGTTCGTGCCTCGGCGTAAAACGCTCGGCAAGGTCTCGAACACGGCGGAGTTGTCCACGTTCGGTTTGTGCCGAGAAGTGTGTGCGCACGATCGACTGTCTTGGCAAATCGAAGACCATCTTGCCGAGGTGATCTACAACGGCTATCACAGAAACGATTCGCCCGCGGCGCCGGCGTTCGCGAACGCGCTCGGCTGGGAAAAGCGATCGAACCGATCGGCCGCGGCTCAGGTGAACCTCAAGCTCGCACCGATTGGACTCAGGGTTGAACGCAGGAAGACAACGATTGTCCCGGTGAATCCCGATGAGATTCCCGCGGCACAGCGTCAGGTCTTCGCGAAGATCGAGCACAATCGCTGGTTGTCTGAGCGACTGATCGACGGATGGTCATTCGGAGTGCGAGACAATAGATTCAAGTTGCGGCATCAGATCGTGAACTGGGAGAACTTGCCCGAGAAGGAGCAGAAGAAGGACGACGCACAGGCGGCCGCCGTTCTGGAACACTGCAGAGAGAGCAAGGAGTGTGTTCTCGTGCGGGTGGATGCTTCCGACGGAGTCTGATGGCGTTACAGCAGGAACGCACCCACCAGAATGTCGCCGATCCCGATGAGCGCGGCACCGGCAATGAGCCCCGCGCAGATCGGTTCGTGGGTCTCGACGAACACGCGTTTGCCGAGGGAGTTGGAGTTCGAGGACTTGCCGAACACCTTGCCGCAGAACCAGAAGAAGACCGCGCCGAGGAACATCCAGAACGTGGAATCCGGCGGGAGGACGACGCCGAGGGCAAAGGCGACGGGTGCGAAGGGGAACTTGCCCTTCGTGAAGGTGCGGACGAGTTCGAAGAGCACGCCGATGAACGCGGCGACGGCCATGACCGAGAGCGCGCTGGGGTGGATGATCGCCGTCAGCCCGGCATCGCCGGTCAGCCCGCCGATGAACTCGCTGATGCCCTTCCACTGCACCGCCGCGGTGAAGCTGAAGGTGTCGGTGATGAGCGTGTCGGCGAGGTTGTCACCCGCTTTGTACTTGGGCATGAACAAGACGTAAAAGAGCGGAGTCGATGCGCACGCGCCGGCGATGATGCCGATGATGTGGCCCCAGACCTGGTGCCGCGGCTTGCCGCCCAGCATGTAGCCGGGCTTGATGTCCATGAGCAGGTTGCTCGCGTTGCTGGCGACCTCGGTGGTGATCGTCGCGGTCATGAGGTTGGTCGGGGCGTGCTTCGGGTCCAGAACGCCGAAGGTGAACTGGGTGATCTTTGAGAGTGAGCCCGTGGGCGTGATGCTGGTGGCGGCGGTCGCGTTGGCCGCGATGAGCGTGAGCACGATGGTGAGGAGGATGGCGAGCGCGCCGAGGTCCCACCGCACCTGGAACCACTCATGGGCCATGATGACGCCGACGGCTCCGACGAGGGGGATACCGACCCACGAAATCCAGAGCGGAACTTCGATGTGCGCGAGTGGATCGGAGCCGGCCTGCTTCTTGCTGAACACGCCGGTGAAGGCCTTGATGATGAGCTTGGGCTTGGCGAAGAAGGCGGTCATGCTGGCGCACACGAGCATGGCGACACCCGGCCAGAGCAGCCAACTGGTGAGCACGTCGCGCTGCTTGAACGCCGCGTCGGCGGTCAGGGCCACGCCCTGCTTGAAGACCCAGCCGTTGTTGATCGCGATGGGCGCGGCGATGACATACGCGGCGATCATGCCGAGGAACATGTTGACGGCGTAGCGGATGTTCATCAGCCCGCCCGCGCCAAACATCGCGAGGTCGAGCGTGGGCGAGAGGCCGAGCTTCCGCGGATCGATGCCGCTGATGAGGGGCATCGGCGCGGCTTTGTTTGCGACGAGGTCGTAGTACCACCCGTCGAGATGCTCGCTGATCCATCGCACGGTGCTCAGGCCCAGGACTTTGGCCTGGAGGAATGTCTGGTACGACTCGCCGGTGATGAACTTGAGCCCGCCAGCGAGCAAGGCGGCGAAGGCCAGGACCTTGGCCTTGAAGATGCCGACGTTGGCGTCAGAGGAATAGAGCGTGTCGAGCACCACGCCGCAGGCCGCTCCTTCGGGGAAGGGGGCCTGTTCGTCGTTGATGAAGCGGCGTTTCATCGGAAAGGCGACGAGCACGCCGAGGATCGAGAGGACGACGTTGAAGAGCATCATCTGCCACCAGGGCATGACGGTGTTGGTCACCATCATGTACGCGGCGATGCCGGAGATGAGCGGGCCGGTCATGTATCCGGCGGCGGTGGCGACGCTCTGGCTGGCGTTGTTTTCAAGGATGGTCATGTCCTTGGCGCCGAGCGAGCTGAGGAGCTTGAAGGTGGCGAAAGCGAGGATGACGCTGGTCAGGCCGACGCCGAGGGTCCAGCCGGTTTTGGCGCCGATGTAGAGGTTGGTGGCGCTGAGTGCTCCGCCCAGGATGAAGCCGGTGAGTGCCGAGCGGAGCGTGAGCTGAGGCATGGAGCCGCGATAGACCTTCTCCAGCCACCAGCGGTCTTTCTGTTCGCGGGTCCAGGTACGGATCTGGTCTTCGGTGAGTTGTGGGATGGCCATAGTGGGGTGGTGTGTGCGCGGCGAACCCGCGTGCGTGCGAGCGTGGATCGATGGACGATGAGACTACTTGCTGGCGAAGAAGCCCAGTGCGGTTGCGGTCATCGCAATGATGGCCTTCATCAAGCTCTCGCCGGCGATGACGCCAGAGGCGATGGCGACGGAGTAGCGGTCGGCGGTCTTCGCGCTGAGCTTTTCCCAGGCCCAGACGATGATCGCACCGAGGAGGAAGCTAAATGCGTTGCCAAAGGGGATGACCCACGACAGCCCCAGGCCCATCGCGCTCGGCAAATAGCCACGAAGGTTTTTGGGGACGAGGCGTTCGATGAGTGGAATGGCGATGCCCACGAGCGCGCCGATGAGCAGAGCGTACTTGGCCGAGTCGGGGAGCTTGTGCAGGCCCTCGGTCAGGACCTTGGCGACCGCGGCCCACTGCTGAGTGGCGGGCAGGGCGTATTTCTCGAGCGCGGCCTTGTTTGGGATCATCAGGAACCAGGCGGGAACGATCGCGAGCGTGCCGAAGAAGACGCCCACGAACTGGGCGATGAACTGGCGCCGCGGATTCGCGCCGAGCAGATAGCCCGACTTGAGATCGGTGAGCAGATCGGCGCTGGCGGCGGCGGAGTTGGCCGCGACGCCGGCAGAGGCGAGGTTCGGGATGATCTGCCCTGGCTTGAGCACGGCGAAGGTGAGCTGCATGACCTTGCCCATCGCGCCGATGGGGTTGGTGTCGGTCTCACCCGTCGAACGACAGGCCACCATGGAGAGGATAAAGCTCATGGCGATGGCGATGAGCCCGGCCCACCAAGCGATGCCGAACGCAACGTACTGGACGACGACCATGCCGATGGTGATCGGGATGAGCCCGATGATCATCCAGGAGTTGGGAACTTCGATTGCCGCGAGTCGATCATCGCCGGCTTTCTTGCCGCCGAAGAGACTGGTGAAGGCGCGGGCGACGACCTTCCATTGAAGGGCGAGGGTGGTGAGCGATGCGAAGACCATGACGGCGGTGCCGCCCCAGAGAGACCAGCGCGTGAAGTGCAGGACCGTGCCGCCGCCGACGACATCGATGCTGACGACCGTGTCCACGGACTTCTGAGCGGCATCGAAGATGAACCCGCCCGGAGCCGATGCGTTGGCCACCCAGCCGGAGCCGGGGATCTTCTGATCGAGCTTGACGAGATAGGGTCCGACGATGTAGTACAGGAATGCCGATCCGATGAACATGCTCAGACTGACGCGCATGCGGGTGATGATTCCTGCGGCGATGAGCAGCAGACTGATCTCCGCGTGATAGGCCACGCCCGTCTTGCCGAACCAGAGGTTGTTCTTGACCCACTCGGTGAGCGGGAGATTTACAGTCTCCGGAAGTCGGATGGGGATGCGTGTGAAGAACCGATCAAGGGCCGCAATGGCTCCCTCTGCGGTATTCAAGAGGCCGACGATCAAACCCGCGAGCAGGCCGATGAGCAGCGTGTAGGCCCTTTGCACGGCGTCCGCGCTCTCGGAGTACAAGCTCTTGAGCGTTTCCGCGGCGGCAACGCCCGAAGGGAATCGGAGCTGCTCGTGATTGATCATCTGCCGCTTCATGGGCACGGCGAGGAAGACGCCGAGGCATGCGGTCAAGAAGGTAAACGATGCGACCACCCACCATTGCCCGCCGCTGATGGACCAACTAGCAACGTCGGCCGCGGTCTTGCCCTCCGGGACTTTTTCCAGCAGGAGCAACGCGCCGAACATGGTGGCGATGGTCGCGCCAGTGGATGAGCCCGCGGCGGCGGCGGTCGACTGCATGCAGTTGTTTTCAAGGATGGACATCTTCGAGGCCGCGCCGCCAGTGGCCGCTCGGATGCCGTTCCAGATCACATAGCTCATGACGCACGCGGTGATGGCGACGCCGAACCCCCACCCGATCGCCAGAGTGGTATAGAGGTTGGAGATGGACATCAGCATCCCAAGAATCCCGCCCATGACGACGGCGCGGATCGTGAGCTGGGGCATCCGGTCGCCCTGATAGACGTGTTTGAACCAGTGGGCGTCTTTCTGTTCCGGAGTCGCGTCGGCGGGAAGGTCGGGCACACCGGGGATGGCCGAGCTGGGCTGGTCAGAGTCCGGACGTGGTTCGAAGGAGGAGGCCATGGATGGTCCTTGAGTGGCGAAAAACGAACGAGCCGGGAGAATACCGGATCGATAGGGACAGAATAGCAAAGAATGCGGCGTCGCGTGACACCATGACAAGCCACCAAGAACGACGCCAACTGTGTGTGGGGTAGGGGGTAAGCCCTGAAGCGGGATCGGGATTCTGGAGTATTGACCGAAATGACCGTTCCGGAGTGGCAGCATCGTTCGAGCATCGGATCGGGGTCTGAGATTCGTCCGACGAGGTGTTCAAAGAGTGAGGCCGAAGGGGCCGCGCGAAGTGTCGCCTGTTTCGGTGGTGGGTACTTGGCGGGTGCCGAGACGTGGCTGGCGTGATGTGTAAAGAAATCGTGAGCGTTGCGCTAAGTACGACATGTGTTGTGATTGCGCAAGGATCATGTAAAGAAAGAAGTCCATGTAAAGATTGCAAAGTGATGAGATTAACGAGCGAAAACGCGCGCAATCTTGACATGAAAGGAGTTCGCTTTGTGACGGGTGGCTGATACTGTCTGCAAACTGCTGATTCGGTTTTGCGTGAGGCACGCGGATCGGATCGGTTTGGAGCCACCCATGCGGACGCAGCACGGATCGCGCATCGCTTTCACGTTGATCGAACTTCTCGTGGTCATCGCCATCATCGCGCTGTTGATCGGCATCCTCCTGCCGTCGCTGGGCAAGGCCCGCGAAGCGGCGCGGACGGTGCGTTGCTCGGCGAACATTCGCACCGTCGCCCAGGGCGTGGTGACGTACAACGCGACGAACAAGGAGTTCTTTCCGCCGCACTATGTGTACGCGGGGAGCGAGACGGGCTTTGACTGGAACTTTGACGATCAGCAGTTGACGAACCCGAATCCGCAGAACGGGTACATCCACTGGTCGGCGTCGCTGTTTGATTCGGGTGCGAGCGGGTCGGTCGCCGAGGAAGCGTTCACGTGCGCCAGCGTGGCTCGCGGCGGGGCTCCCGCGACGAATCCGGGGTCTGAGCAGAAGAACTGGGACCCAGGCCAGGTGAACGATCAGGGGAACACCAACCCCAGCGATCCGCCAAAGGACCGCCAGGCCCGTCGCACGGCGTACACGGGAAACGGGGCCATTTTTCCGCGAAATAAGTTCTATTCCTCTGGTGGGGAGCGGACGAACATTCTCGTTCGTGACAGCCAGATCACGTTCCCGGTGCGGACGATTCTGGCGACGGAGTATGTCTTCAACGGGACGTGGGAGACGATCTCCGACGGCACAGGTGCGGGGAACTGGAAGAGCAAGAGCCACCGCCCGGTGACGCCGTTCGTGGGTCGCGGTGCGGGCACACAGGTGTACACCGAAGGCACGGGTGCCGGTCGTGCTCCGTTCTCGTATCCGGGTCTGAATGACATCGTGCGTGAGTCGGCGATCGGCGCGGGCGTGATCGATGATCTGACGACCAACACCACGCTGAATGCCGTCGGACGTCAGCACAAGGGCAAGCGCGACGACAAGGGTGGCGGGGCGAACTTCGTGTTTGTCGACGGCCACGTGGACCTGTACACGGTCTCTCAAACCGTGAAGGACCGGCTGTGGGGCGACCGTTTCTGGTCGATCTCCGGCCCGAATCGCGTTGAGGATCCCGCGAATCCGAATGACTGATTGTTCACCAGACGACCCGAGAGATCGGGTCGTTTGAGTTTCTATCAAAGATGAAGATTCGGTAAGTCAGGGAGAGCCCTCGCGCGTTGCCGGGTTCTCAGCAAGCGGTCGGTCTGCGCAGAGTGTCGGCGGACCCCCCTGTATGTGGTGTGTAGATCTCGCAAAGAAGGAGTGAGTTTCTTATGAAGCGGACGAATCTTGCGATCGTGATGGCGGCTGGCACGTGTCTGACCGCCGGGAGCGCGATGGCGCAGCAGATGATCAACATCTCCGGCGCGACGCTGCTGGAGAACTTCGTGGCCTCGCTCGGCTCGACGAACGACTACATCGACGTTGACGGAAACGGCGTCTGCGGCCGCTGCATTCCGTTCGGCGTTCAGAACCTCCTTCCGCGCGGGACCAACGGTTCCAACGTCTGGAACCTCTCCTACCGCGTCGTCGGTTCGGTGAACGGTTTCCGCGAGCTGACCCTGTTCGGAGGCACCGTCTGCGTCGCCACCGATGACACCGTTGGCGCTCCCGCGGGCATCCTGGGCTCGGACACTTCCCGTTCGCTCTTCGGTTCTGCCGGTACGGCGTACTTCAACGGCGTGCAGTACATCACCGGCGGCAACCCCGTCTCTGGTGGGGCCTATCAGCCGCTGAACGCTGGCGGCATTCCGCAGCGTGCAGCGACGAGCGGTGCGAATCGCGCGATCTCCGGCATGACCGGTTGCGTGACGATCGATATTGCTCCGCTCGACGTGAGCACGGTCTGGGCGACCAACAAGCCGGGTGGCTCGGCTCTTGCGACCCGCAAGCCCCAGGAACTGGGCTATGGTCGCAACCCCCGTCTGAGCGTCGGCAAGAACGGCGAAGCCGCCGTCAACGCCGCAAATCCGCACCTTTCCGGTGGTTTGTCGTCCCAGCTCTCTGACCTGAACGGTCGCACGCTGTTCAACCCGGCGACTCCGCTGGTTCAGGACGCGAACACGATCTTCGACACCGAACTCTTCTACGCCCCGATCGCTCCGGTCGCCAACTTCGGCACGGGTCTGACACAGATCAAGATCACGGAGCTGCAGCACCTGTTCACCACCGGCCGCGCGAACAACGGCGAGAACTTCGTCGTCTGCACCCGTGACGTGGGCTCGGGCACCCGCAACGCGTTCATGAACAGCATCTGCATCGACCCCTCCTGGGGCGTCGGTGACAGCATCGGTGGCGAGTCTTCTGTCGCAGCTCAGCACAACGCTGGAGCGCAGTTCTACCCCACCAACAAGACCTCCAACGGTGGTATGGAGTCGGTCATCCGTAACACCCGCCTGGGCATTGGCTACGTCGGCACCGAGCGCGGCGTGAGCGGCTCCGGTTCCGGCTCGTGGATCACCAACGGCGTCCTCGAAATCCTCAACACCCAGAACGACGCTTATGGCGGCACTCAGTTCGTCCGCCCCACGATCGACAACCTGCTGGACAACAGCAACAACGGCTGGCTCATCGGCGGCCAGGCCGTGCTCGCGACGATCGGTGACCCGGCTGCTGAGCCCGTCGCTTCCGGCGGTCTGAACAACGGCAACACCCCGATGGTGAACAAGGCGGCGGCGGCGTACGTGAACAACGTCCGCGAGTCGATCGCGGCGTTCGTCGCGGTGCCGGGCGGCTCTGATTCGGCGTTCATGCCGGGCGAGCGTGCGGCCGGTCAGTTCATCCTCCTCGGCGCGATTGACAACCTGCACGATCTTTCGCAGCCCTGCCTGATGATCCCGAATCCCGGCTTCAACGCCAATCTGCAGGCCTACACCCGCGCCAACAACATCCACAACACGAACTCGACGATCTTCAGCACGTTCGGCACCCGCGTTGCTCCGGTAAACCCGGCCAACAGCCGCGCCGGCAAGGTTCCGACCCGCGCCACCGGCGTGGTCTATTCCGACGGCGTTCCCAACGGTAACGGCTACCTGACCCAGGGCGGCGCAACCTTGAGCTTCGGCTCGAACCTCCCCCTCCGAAACTACCTCGCCGGCGACTTCAACGCCGACGGCATCCGCTCCACCGCCGACGCGATGGGCCTGGTCAACGCCTGGCGTCAGCGCAACGGCGGTCCGGTCTGGACCAGCCCGGCGGCTTCCGGCGCTCTTGCCACCCTCGCCACCACCACGGGTCAGGCCGCCGCTCCGGGCGACGCCATCATCGAACTCCTGGGCGACTTTGACGCCAACGGCTCGTTTGACACGCTCGACGTCCGCTACTGGGCCGACGGCCTGGCGCTCGTCGGCGGCAACCTGGACCGCAAGGCAGGGTTCACCGCCGTGGACACCGCCTTCGGCGGCAACTTCTTCGGCACCACGCTGGGCAATGGTTCTTGCATCAAGCCCTACGCCGCTGGCGACTCCCGCGGCGACGTCTTCGGTTCGACCGGTCGCATTGCCCGCGGTTGGGCCCCGGTTGGCTCCGACGGCCGCGTCGACGCCCGCGACATCGACTACGTGTTCGCTCAGTTCACGCAGGCCGGCATCTCCGGCGGCTCGGCCGACTGGTCCGACCTCTCCGAGGCCGTGCTGTTTGACCTCTCCGCGGACATGAACGGCGACCGCAGCGTCAACAACGCCGACATCAACGAGATCGTCTCCACGATCCTCGGCACCTGCATCGGCGACGTGAACCTCGACGGCGTCAAGAACGTCATCGATCGCAACATCGTTCAGGCCAACCAGGGCATGAACGGTGGCTACGCGATGGGCGACATGAACGGCGACGGCGTGATCAACGCCGCCGACCTCTCCCTCACCTGCCCGGCCGACTTCGACTGCAACGGCTCGATCGAAGTCGCCGACATCTTCACGTTCCTCAACGGCTGGTTCGCCGGCAGCTGCAAGACCGACTTCGACGGCATCAACGGCATCGAAGTCGCGGACATCTTCGGGTTCCTCAACGCCTGGTTCGCCGGCGGCTGCTGAGCCGAGCGATCGCGTCACACACCGCGTGCCCGGGCCTACGCCGGGCACGCTCAACTTCATTTGCCACGACGCGGGGTCCCGGTTGTCCGGGCCTCGCGTCTCTTTTTTTGAGAGCGCAGTCCGTATGCGGAGTTCGGACTGAAGCGTCACTGGTTGGTCGAAAGCATGGGCCACACCCAGAAAATGCACCGAGGCCGACGAGTGAGCGGGCGTCTCGCTAGGATCGCGGTCCAATGGCAGAATCGGCCCAGAAACAGCTTCCAAGACGCACGTTCGCGATCATCTCGCACCCCGACGCGGGAAAGACGACGCTTACCGAGAAGTTCCTGCTGTATGGTGGGCAGATCCAGCTTGCCGGAAGCGTGACGGCACGCAAAAACCAGCGTGCGACCACCAGTGACTGGATGGAGATCGAGAAGCAGCGCGGGATCTCGATCAGCTCGACGGTGTTGCAGTTTGACTATCAGGGTTTCCGGGTGAACCTGCTGGACACGCCGGGGCACAAGGACTTCTCTGAGGACACCTATCGCGTGCTGACGGCGGTGGACTCTGCCGTGATGGTGATCGATGCGGCGAAGGGCATCGAGCCGCAGACACTGAAGCTGTTTGAGGTCTGTCGTCGGCGTGGGGTGCCGATCTTCACGTTCATGAACAAGCTGGATCGACCCGCGAAAGACCCGCTGGAACTGCTGGACGAGCTTGAACGGGTGCTGGGGATTGCGCCGTTTCCGGTGAACTTTCCGCTGGGGAACGGGCCCACGTTTCGCGGGGTGTACGACCGTTTGGCGAAACAGGTGCATTTGTTTGAACGGACCAAGGGCGGGGCGCACGCCGCACCGGTGGACGTGCGCGGGCTGGATGACCCGTTCGTGAAGAACACGCTGGATGAGGTTGGGCCGGATGTGTATAGCGACGCGAAGGAAGCCATCGAGATGCTGGATGGCGCGGGCGCGACGTTCGAGCCGCAGGCCGTGCTGGATGAGAAGATCACGCCGGTGTTCTTTGGCAGTGCGATGAACAACTTTGGCGTGCACCTGCTGCTGGATGGGTTCTTGAAGTACACCAGCGGGCCGACGGCGCGACGTGTGCGGGCGCTTGGGGTGAACGGTCGGCCTGATCCGAACGCACCCGAGAAAACGGTGCGGCCGGATGACCCGTTCTTTAGCGGATTCGTCTTCAAGATCCAGGCGAACATGGACCCGAAGCATCGCGACCGCGTGGCGTTTATCCGCGTGGTGAGCGGAACGTTCGAACGCGACATGTCGGCGGTGCTGCTGCCAGCGGGCGGGGGTGCTGAAGCGACGGCGGGGCGCAAAGTGCGGCTGTCCAACGCCGCGAAGCTCTTCGGGCAGGAACGCGAGACCGTTGACGAGGCGATCGCGGGCGACATCGTTGGGATCATCGGTAATGACGGGCTGGGTATCGGCGACACGCTGACCGAGGATCGGAGCGTGAGCTTTGATGAGATTCCAGTGTTTGCGCCCGAGGTGTTCGCGTTTCTGGTGAATCCGCAGCCCAGCAACTTCAAGCGCTATCGGCAGGGGCTTGAGCAGCTCTTGCAAGAGGGCGTGGTGCAGGCGCTCAGCCGCGTGCCACCGCCGCCGGGGACTGGGATCTCGGGCGTGGTGGGCACGAGCGGTGCAAGCGGCGCGAGCACGCTGCTGGCCGCGGTGGGCGTGCTGCAGTTTGAAGTGGTGCAGCATCGCTTGGTGACGGAGTATCAATCGGAGACGCATCTGGAGCGTGCGCCGTGGTCGATCGGGATGTGGATGACTCCGCCGCCGGAGTGGAAGCCGAAGGATGAGGACGAACGGTTTGAGCCGGAGCTGCCGCCGAGCTGTGCGGTCTTCTACGACCGGTTTGGGCGAGCGATGGTGTTGATGGCCGACGAGTGGGCGCTGCGCGATTTCAAGGGGCGCAATCCGAAGGTGGAGCTCAGCAAGACGCCTGCGAGCTGAGGTCGAGTGTGCGGGGGGAGTGGGGGAGTGGGGGGGGGGGTGGGCGGAGGCGATAAGGCCATGAAGCCCACGCGCGCTGCGGAAGTTGAGTACGCCGAGGGTGGGATGGCCGGGTCGTATGCGGTGATTCGGCGGACCGATCCGCGGATCGAGTCGATGGTGCATGCGGCGCTTGGGCCTGCGCGGGTGGTGTTGAACGTTGGTGCAGGTGCGGGTTCGTACGAGCCGCGGGATCGGCACGTGATCGCGATCGAGCCGTCGGCGGCGATGCGTGCTCAGCGAGCCGGGCGCGGTGCGGTGCCGGCGATCGATGCGCGGGCCGAGAAACTGCCGCTGGACGACCAGTCCGTCGACGCGAGCATGGCGATGGTCACGGTTCATCAGTGGCAGGATCTTGATGCCGGACTGCGCGAGCTGAAGAGGGTTGCGCGTGGCCCGATTGTGGTGATGACGTTTGACGGGGATGCGCTGGATCGATTTTGGCTTGCGGAGTACGCCCCCGAACTGATCGCGGCCGAGCGGAAGCGGTACCCGGCGATCGACTTGCTTGTGGATCACTTGTCGACGCGCTCCCGTCGGGCGACGGTGGCGACGGTGCCGATACCCATCGACTGCACGGACGGCTTTACTGAGGCGTTCTATGCCCGGCCCGAGCGATTCTTGGATCCCGCCGTAACGCAGTCGCAGTCGGGATGGACGTTCGTTGATGAAGGTGTGAAAGATCGATTCGTGCGAGAGCTACGGAGCGATCTTGAGACGGGGCGATGGGGCGCGCGCTTCGGAGCGTGGCGGACCAGGCCGTGGTTTGAGGGATCGCTTCGGCTGATTGTCGGAGGCGAGCCGGCAGAGCGGTGATGTGGTACATCGGAGTGTTCACGGTGCGCTGGCGACGACGCACACGATGCCGGACTCTCCCAGATTCTGGCTGTCGTGGAGCGGCGTGGGTGGGTCGGTGGCGAGGTCCTGATACACCTCGGTGCTTGAGAAGCCGGCCTCGAGCATGGCCTCCAGGAGTTCGGGGAGCGACCACAGTCGCCAGTGATAAGTGAACGCATCCGGAAAGCGAGCGATGACATCGCCGTCGTGCTCGACCTGAAAGTGCAGCACACACGTGACCATTCCCGTGAGCGCGTCGGCGTGCTTCTGTTGCCACGTGTAGCGGATCAGCCGTCCCTCAGGGGCGACGTGCGTCCGCGTGACGCTGCCGAGCTTGAAGGCGGATGGGCCGCAATAGGTATCGCAGACGAATATGCCGCGATGGGCGGCAGAGATCTGGAGACGTTCGCATGAACGGCGGAGATATTGGAGGAGGGTCGCTCGGTCATGCATGTAACCGATGGAGAAGTTGCCGACGAAGATCACGTCGCAGAGATCTTCCGGGGTGACCGGGGCACGGATCGCGTCGTTGGCGATGAGTGTCAAGCCTTCGAGGGTGTCCAAGGCGATGCCCTCGGCCAGGGCCGAGGCGCGGGCGCGGGCGAGCACCATGTGATCAAGATCGACAGCCCTTGCCGAGGTGGGCTTGGTCGATGAACGTCCGGCCATAATCCACGCTCGGCTCAGCGCGGCTGTGCCGCAGAAGTCCTCGCGCAGTGCGCGCGGCTCGCGTCCATGCACGGCTCGCAGGAACATGGCCAGCGGGCGCGGGCCTTGTACGCAGAGTTCATAGCAGTCGTGTGAGTCCATGTCGGCGTTGAGCGCGGCTTACGGTTGGCTGAGCTTGAAACGTGTGGGACGGTCTCGCCATGTGAATGCTGATGCGGAATGAACCCGATGGCGGAGTGCTGGCTGCTTCGGACTCTATTCGAGTCGTTTCATGCGAGCATCTGAGAAGTCGGGTATCGTTCCATTGTGATACCGCACGTTGCACCTCCGGTTTGGCCGACGGGCATCCGCTCTGGGCGATATGCCTCGACGATTGTCTCCAACGCGCCGGATCTGCTTGACCGGGCTGAGGCGCGGGCGCTCGTGAGCAAGTGCCGGGTTGGCCTGATTGGGATTCCTGACGACACCGGCGTGGAACTGAACCACGGTCGAGCGGGTGCCAAGCACGGGCCCGCCGCGTTTCGAGCCGCGCTGGCGAAGTATGGCGTGGCGTCGCCGGCGGATGAGAGTGCAAATGCTGCGGCTTATCCCAGAGTCTTCGATTGCGGCGACATCATCATCGGACGCGACATTCACGAGACGCACGATCGGGTGAGTGAGGCGGTGCTGGCGATCCTGGAGATGGGCCTGTTTCCCATCGCCATCGGCGGGGGACATGATCTGACGTTCGCCTTCGTGCGTGGCGTGGCCCGCGCGTATGGGGTGATGACGGGCGTGTACATAGACGCACATCTCGACGTTCGTGCAGAGGTCGGCAGCGGGATGCCTTTTCGGTCGCTGATCGAAGGCGGACACGTCTCGCGCGTCGCGTGCATCGGGATGAACCCGCTGGTGAACACGCGTGAGCATGCCGAGTATCTGCACTCGCGCGGAAGTGAGATCGTGCCAGGTGGCGATCTCGATCGGGCGCACGTGTGTGTGTCACAGATGCTGGATAGTGCTCAGGACGGCGGCGAGTGCCGTGCGTTCTGCTCTCTGGACATGGATGCACTGGACTCCTCGATCGCCCCCGGCGTGAGTGCGATCAATCCGTGCGGATACACAGCACGGGAAGTTGAGCGGATGATTGCTTGTGCCGCGAGGTCTTCTTCCGTGCGGTGCTTCGACATCATGGAACTGAATCCCATGTTCGATCAGGACGGCCGCACGGCTCGCATCGCGGCCCATATGTTCCTCACATTTCTCAGAGGATTCGCTGCCCGCGAGTCGAGTTCCGCCAGCGATTTCAATCGAGGTGGGCATTGAGTGTCACGCTGATTCGAAACGCGAGAGTGCTCACGATGCTTGCCTCCGGGGAGATAGTCCCTTCTGCCGGGCTCGGGCGGCGGGGAACCGATCGCGATGTGCTCGGCATCATTGATCGCGGCGATGTTCTGGTGAGCGATGGTGTGATCCGCGAGGTGACCCGTGCTGGTGAACCAGTTTCCGAAGCGCGAAGAGCACTTAGTGCGGATGCTGTTGAGATCGACGCTCGTGGGCGTGTGCTGATGCCGGGGTTCGTCGATTGCCACACGCACGCGTGCTGGGGCGGCGGCGCGGCTGCACGCCTGCCAGATTGGGAGATGAAACTCGCGGGGCAGACCTATCAGCAGATAGCGGCGGCGGGCGGCGGAATCATGTGCAGCGTTCGGGCCACACGCGAGTCCAGTGTCGGCGAGCTCGCGTGCGACCTGATCGGCCGCGCAGACCGTATGCTCGCGCTCGGATCAACCACGATCGAGGTCAAGACAGGGTATGGTCTGACGCTCGATCACGAACTCAACATGCTTGAGGCCATCGTGCAGGCACGCGGCTACACCATGTCCACGCTGGTGCCGACCGCGCTGCTCGGACATGCGATCGATCCCGAGGCCGCCTCGGCGACGCGATTTGTCGATGACACCATCGAGCACACGTTGCCGGCGATATCGCAGATCGCAAAGACGACCCATGGCATCGCGCGGCTCGCGGTTGATGCATTCTGCGAGCGCGGGGCGTGGGGCGTTGAAGACACGATTCGCCTGCTTTCGGCCGCTCAGGGTCACGGGCACACCGTGCGCGTGCATGCCGATCAGTTCACGTCGATGGGCATGGTCGCTCACGCGGTTCGGATGGGTGCCCGAAGTGTCGATCATCTGGAAGCATCGAGCGACGAGGATTTGCATCTGCTTGCACACAGCCAGACATTCGGCGTTGGACTTCCCATCTGCGGACTGCATCTCGACGGTCGCTATGCGAGGCTGGGTGAGTTGGCAAGACTCGGCGGACGTGTGTGTGTCGCTACGAACTTCAACCCCGGTTCGGCCCCGTGTCCCAGCATGCCGATGGCAATCGCGATTGCGGTGCGTCAGTGCGGGCTGAGCGTCGAACAGGCGCTGGTGGCCTCTACGCTCAACCCCGCGGTTCTGCTCGGTTATCCCGATCTTGGCTTCATCGCGCCGGGGGCGCGGGCCGACCTCTTGCTGCTTCATGAAAACGATGAGCGGCTGCTGGCGTACGAGATCGGTGACAATCCTGTCGAGATGGTCTGGGCAGGTGGCGAGCGGGTGGAATAGAGGCTGTTTGCAAGCCACGCTTGCATCGCGAGGCTTCGCGCAGAAAAGCCTTGCATGGCGATGCGACTCTCTGAGCGGCAACTGGACTGGCTGGCCGAGCGGGTTCCCGACGCGCCGGTTTCCAGCAAGGGCGGGCGGCCGGCGATGGACAAACGCACGGCTCTCCGCGGCATCTTCTGGGTGCTCGACAACGGCGCCAAGTGAAAGGACCTGCCGCGACAGTTCGGGTCCAAGAGCTCCGTGCACAAGTACTTCATGATGTGGACGCGTGCGGGCGTCTTCGAGACCATCATGCGCGACGCCGGAGAGCTCGTCAGGGAGTGCGAAGGCTACCGGCTTAAACCTCGACGCGGTAAACGACAACCCCCGAGTCTCGCGACCCGGGGGTGTGATCTGCAATAGAGGATTTGTAACGGGGATCGAGCGGGCGCACAGCCTTTCTGCGCCAGTGTTGGATCATCGGAACAGCGTGTCTCAGTCTCGATCTGCGTGACGCCGTTATCGCAGCGAGTTTTGTCACATCGCTGCCTCACGGAGCGCGTCAAGGTACTTGTTGATATAGTGGTTTGGTCGCAGCATCAGCTTGATCCAGATTTGGGCGAGCGGCCCATGCACCGTTCGATCTTCTTCGATCGTTATCGTGCATGACTCCGCGTCATTCGCCTGAAACGGGGTGCTCCAGCGGGCTTCGAAGTGGCCGGGCTCGTCACGGACTTGGCATTCGATGCGACTTAGTGTGTACGGATCGCTTGGACGCACCCGAACCACAGCGCCCTCCAGAGAAAATCGTGCCGCCAAGCTGGCTTGCCGTTGGTGCCATCCGGAAGCGGTGTGACCGACCGCATGGCAGGGAACCAAGTCGCGTGCCCGGGGGTTGGTCGGCCACCAAGCGCCAAACAACCTCGACGGGAGCCGGGATGGGTCGGCGACTGCGGGAGTGGGTCGAGCGTGCCATAAACGCCCGATTCTCACCATCAGCCAACGACAACCCCCGAGTCCTGAGACCCGGGGGTTATGCGAATAACGGCCGTTCACGCTCATCAGACGCTGACGCGATCACACCTGCTTGGCTGCACACCTGGCCGCTCCGAGCAGAGCTCGGCGTAGCTCTCCTTCCGGCAGCGCCCGGGTCATGAGTGCAGCCCCGACAAGGATCGAGATCAACGCCAAAGCTCGCTCCTTGTTCCGTTCTCCACGGAAGCCCGCTGACAGCGCGTCGAGAACCTCGGACAACTGATCCTGGTACGCTTGGCGGGTGCTGTCCTTCATCCGTGCAACGTCGATCGACAACGTCGGGAGCAAGCACGCATCGCATACGTCAACGCTGCCCCGTTCCACGAGATAGAAATCCACGAACCTGTCGAGCCACCGGCGCCCGTGCTCCGCCTGACAGGCTCGGATGGCCGACAACAGCGGGATGAACCCGGCCGCGACGACCTGCTCAAAGGCCTCTGCCTTGGAGTCAAAGCTGGAGTAAAACGCCCCAGACGTGAGCCCTGCGGCCCGGGCCAGCCCGTCGATCCCTGCTCCGCCGAATCCACCAGAACGGAACACCCGACCGCCAGCCATCAGCAGGCGTTCCTTTGCGCTGACCTCGCCGACTTTGTTCGACGCCATGGAACACTCCAAAATCACGATTGCTCTTGACGGGATAACGATCGTTATCTTAGACTTGATCACGACCGTTATGGTACGGCCGATCGCTCCGCTGCGGATGTTCCCGGCGAGGCGCCCGGTCCCGGTCGTGCGGAGGGCAAGCGCCCATGTCTTCACTGTCTCCGGCGTTCGTGTACACCGAGGTGCAACTGTCGATTCCGTTCATCGAGGCTCCGTGGCAGCGGCTCAACCCGACTCTGCTCCGGCAGCCCGGCTTCCGGAACAAGACGTGGTTGGCGGGGGTCGGGAACCAATCGGTTGGCGGCTTCTACGAGTTCGATAGCCTGGACCACGCGCGACGCTTTGTCGTCGACTACTTCCCCGCGGAGGCCCGGTCACTCGGCGTCGCGCAGACGACACGGATCTTTGACGGACGGCCGGTCGCAGAGGCCAGCAGGCAACTCCGTTCCCCGCACTACGGCGCCAACGTCACCAAGCGTCCGGGCGCGTTCGTCTACACCGAAGTCCAGGTGAGCGTGCCGTTCGAACACGCCCCCTGGCGCGATCTAAACCCGGTCCTGGCAGCGCAACCCGGGCTGCTTCACAAAACCTGGCTCGCCGGTGTGGGAACACACTCCCTCGGTGGGTTCTACGCCTTTGACAGTATCCCACATGCACTCGAGTTCGCGCTCGTCTACTTCCCGACCGAAACAGCCAAACTCGGCGCAGCGTACACCACCCGTGTCTTCGACGCCGCGGTCGTTGCGGAGGCGAGTTCGCCCCTGCGGTCCCCCTATCTGTTGTGATGAGCCAGCTTCTGGCGCCAGAGAGCCTTCATACCGCCTACCAGATGAGCCGAACGGGGCGGGTTTCAGAATCAACGTTAAAACGACAACCCCCGAGTCCTGCGACCCGGGGGTTATGCGAATAGAGGATGGATAGCGGGGATCGAACGGGGCTTCGTTGCTCACGCCGATACTCGCGTCTATCGGAAGGCGAGCGCGTCTCCGGTGCGGATTTACGACCGGAATGTGGCGAGTGGAGTGTCCGTATCCACGACCTACACGAACCAATCCTATCGGATCAACCGCCCGAATAACCAACGGATCGCCGGTTTACGCGCAGCACGGTCCCGACGCGTACGAACCCGAACCGGACTGAAGCGGTATACACTGTCCAGCCGATACACCCCCTAAATGCCCCCAGCCGTGATCAAACTCGTTGCCATGCTCCTGCTCGTCGTGCAGGGAGTGATCGCGTTGGCTCCGGGGCGGGTGCTTTGCATCCCAATCCAAGACTGCGGGACCCATGACTTGGGGGTGACCGAAGCGTGCGAGCACTGCGACTCGCATGGCTCTATGAATGTAGCGACCGACCGTGGCACCTCGGGCCACGATAGCGGCCCATATAGCACGGCGTTCCACCCTGACGACGAGTGCGGCTGCCGCCTTCATGTGCCTGTCCCGGGCGATGAGCAGGTGCCCAGCAATCCGAAGGGCGAAGTCCAAGATTTGCGGACGTTTTTGTTGCCGTTGGCGATCGCGGTGGTCTTGGCCTGGGATTTCGATCCGCCGATCGCCGGGCCGGTTCGCTTCCAACCTCCGGATTTCAGCGTCTCTGACCAGGTCTTGGCGTTGAAGACGACCTGTCTTCTCATCTAGCGCTGATGTTTCCGCCTTCCGCCGTTGGGCAGTCGTCCTACGCGGCGGGCGATGTCGTTTTCCTGACGTGAGCCACTTGGCGTCCACGCAGGTCTTGGCGTTGTTCCCACCACATCTTGGGTTGAATCGCGCTCAGTGCTGTGCGCCGCGCTTCCGCGTTGCGGGCGGTCCTGACGGTCTGTTCCTCCACCCGTTCGGAGACTCACATGGTTCGTTCATATAGATTTCGGTTTAAGGGCAGACTTCGGCGGCCGCTCGCGGGGCTCTCGCTGGCTGGGATCGTCGCGCTCGCTGCAGGTGGTTGCCAGTCCTACGAGCATCGTCCGCTGGACATGGCGGGGCACCAGACCGCATTCCTCGCACGCACGCCGGAGAACCCCGAGGTGCAGTCGTTCGCTGCGAGCCTCGCGGCGAGTGCGCCGCAGTCGGGCGAGTTCAACCCTGCGGACGGCATCACGTGCGAGGAGGCCGAGCTCATCGCGCTGGTGTTCAACGCTGATCTGCGGGTCGCGCGTTTGCGGGCGGGGGTCACGCAGGCAACGGCTGAGAACGCCGGTCTTTGGGAAGACCCGACGATCGGCGTCGATCTGACTCGCATTGTGGAGAGCACGCCCGAGCCGTGGAAAGTGTTCACGAGCGTGGGCATCACGATCCCAATTTCGGGGCGGCTGGACATCGAAAAGCAGCGGGCCGGGATCGAGCACGCGGCGGAACTTGCCCGGGTCGCGCAGCGCGAGTGGTCGGTTCGGATGTCTGTCCGCCGGGCGTGGGGTGAGTGGTCGGCGCTCGACGCGCAGCTCACCGTGACCCGCGACTTCCTCGGCCGCGTCGATCAGATTCTCACGGTCGTCGACAAGATGGAGCAGGCGGGTGAGATTGCCAGGACCGAGGCAAGGCTCTTCCGCATCGAGAAAGCGACCAAAGCCGCCGACCTCGCCGTGCTTGAATCGCGGGCGCTCGAGGCGGACTTGCGACTGCGTCAGCTTATGGGGATGTCGCCCGATGCGCCACTCCGCTTCCAAGCCAGCGGCGTTGGGCCCGCGCGGACCAGCGGGCTTGAAGGCCCGGACGCTCTCGACCTGGAGCGCCGCAGCCCGGCGATGCTGGTTGCCGCAGCGGAGTACGAGGCCGCCGAGAAGGCCCTCGAACTGGAAGTCCGCAAGCAGTACCCCGACCTTCACATCGGACCTGGCTACGGGAACGAGGACGGCCTGGACCAGGTGCTTCTGGGTCTTTCGATCCCGATTCCGATACTGAACGCCAACCGGCAGAGGATCGCCGAAGCACGGGCCCAGCGGGACCTCTCGCGCGCAGGGGCCGAGGCCACTCTGGAGCAGGCAATTGCTTCTCTGCGCGCGGCGGAGGTCCGGCACGCGGCGGCCAAGCGTCGTCGCCAGTCCCTTGAGACCGACATCGTCCCGCTGGTCGATGCCCAGTATGCAGACGCCCGCCAAGTGGCCCGGCTTGGCGAGGTGAACACCCTCGTGCTGCTTGAGAGTCTCACACGCCAGCAGGAGGCCAAGGTTGGGCTGGTCGAGGCGGCACGCGACGAGGCGATCGCCGCCGTCGACCTCGACGAACTCTTCGGCCCTGAACCCTCCGCGATGCCTCCCAATCCGGCTTCAACGCCAGGCCCCGTGAGGGACCCCGCCGACCCAAGCGGTACCCGTCCAACCAACTCCACCCCCCAGTCCATTGCGCCCTCTAGCGGCCCAGGCCGCTGATCGGCTCCTTGCAAGGAACACACCATGAAGAACTCATTCACCACGCTCTCGAAGATACTGCTCATCAGCGGGCTGGCCCTGTCCCTGCCGCTCGCCCTGACGCTCACCGGCTGCGAGAAGAAAGATGCCGCCCACGGCTCGGACGACGGGCACGACCACGGGCGCGAAGGGGCCGGAGCCGGGGGCGCGGGCAAGGAAGGGGAGGCCGCCCCCACCAACCGCGTTGATATCCCCGCTTCTGTTCGCCAAAACCTCGGAATCACATTCGCCAAGGTCGAGTCTCGCAATGTCGCGCAGACGCTCCGCGTTCCGGGGCGGTTCGAGCTGCTCCCTACAGCGCGACGTGAGTACCGCACGCCCTTGTCGGGGCGCGTCGAGATTCTGGTGAGCCAGTACCAGAAGGTCGAGCCGGGCACGCCGCTCTACCGCGTGGACGCCTCGGGTTGGCGGGACCTGCACGAGCAGATATCCGCCACGCGGGCGCGGGCCGAGTCGATGGTTCCGCTGATGGCAGCGCAGGCCGACCACGAGAAGAGTCTGGCCGAGAAGGTGACGCTCTGGCAGGATCGGCTGAAGCAACTCGACGAACTCCGCAGCGCGGGCGGCGGGAGCGCCACGCAGGCCATCGAGGCGCGGGCGACTCTCAACGCCAGCCAGAGCGAACTGGCGGTGGCCAGGGGTCGCAGCGCGGAACTGGCGGCGCAGCGGTCGCAGGCCGAGTCGGACCTGCGGAGCCTCACGGCCCGGCACGACGTGATGACGCGTGGCGCGGGCTGCCTCGACGGGCACAACGCCGCTGCTCCCGATTCGATCTACACGGTCTGCGCGGTGGAGCCGGGGATCGTCGAGACCATCGGCCTCACGCCGGGCGCGCTGGCAGAGGAGAACGGGCTTGTGCTGACGCTGGTGCAGCCGGAGAAGATCCGGTTCCACGCGCGGGGCTTGCAGGCCGACCTGGGGCGCTTGCGCGGCGGGCTGCCAGCCCGGATCGCCCCACCGCAGGGCGGGAGCGTTGACCTGCAGGACGCGATGACGGGCGTGCTGCAACTGGGCCTTGGCGCGGAGGCCGATGAGCGCACGGTGGACCTTCTGGTCACGCCCGAGTCGCTGACGGGCTGGGCCCGCGCGGGCGTGTCGGCGCATATGGAGGTCACGCTGGCGGGCGGAACGCCGGAACTCGCTGTCCCGCAGTCGGCGGTGGTGCGGGACGGGGCGCGGGGCATCATTTTCCGCCGCGACCCGGCCAATCCCGACAAGGTAATCCGCATGGAGGCCGACCTCGGCCTTTCCGACGGCCGCTGGGTCGTCATCGCCAGCGGCGTGAAGGAAGGCGACGAGATCGTGCTCGGCGGGAACTTCCAGTTGATGCTGGCGACCAGCGGCAGCACCGAGAAGGCCGGGCACTTCCACTCCGACGGCACGTTCCACGAGGGGAGCCACTGATGCGCACCCACGAACACGACCGGTGCCCTTCCGCGGTGGCCCCGCGTCCGAGTGGACTGTCATCTCGCGCTTCCGAGCACGGTCCTGGACGCTCAGGGACGGAGCCGTACCGAGGCGGCGCGCTGCGCCGCTCGCCGACAACTGAGTCGGCGGACGCGACAAGCAACCTGTCGCGTGCGACGGGCCGGTCGGCGGAGGCGCCAAGTCATCCGTCGCGTGCGATCATCCGTTCGTCGCGTTCGCCACGTCACTCGGCGGACGCGGCGGGTGGACCGGCGGACGCGACAACTCGCCTGGCGGTACCGACGGGCGGCCCGGACGGCCGCGCGATCCACACGCACGCACGCGGCCCGCGTGCCCACGTCTCCCCCTCCTCTCACACACTTCACGCGGTCCACGGGCTTGCCCGCTCCGCCGCTCGCGGAAGGAGCCTCCATGCTCGCTAAGTTGATCGAGTTTTCACTCAAGCAGTCGTCCCTGGTCGTCGTCTTCGCCGGGCTGCTGCTGGTCTTCGCCGGGCTCAAGATCAAGAACATGCCGGTCGACGTCTTCCCCGAGCTCAACGCCCCCACGGTGGTCGTGATGACCGAGGCGGGCGGCTTGGCGGCCGACGAGGTCGAGAGCAACGTCACCTTCCCGATCGAGACGGCGGTCAACGGCCTGCCGGGCACGCGGCGGGTCCGCAGCGCCTCGGCCACGAGCCTGTCGATCGTGTGGGTCGAGTTTGACTGGGGCATGGACATCTACCGCGCCCGGCAACTGGTCTCGGAGCGCCTGGCGGGGGTGCGCGAGAGTCTGCCCCCCAACGCGCACGCCGAGATCACGCCCGTCACCAGCATCACGGGCGAGATCATGCTCATGGCCCTGTCCAGCCCCGACGGCTCAGTCACGCCTCTGGATATGCGCTCCTTCGCGGAGTTTGACCTGCGGAACAAGATCCTCGCGGTCCCGGGCGTGGCCCAGGTGGTCGCCATCGGCGGCGAACTGCCGCAGTACCAGATCAACGTGAAGCAGGACCAGCTCGCGCTGTACGGCCTGACGATCTCCGACGTGGTCGAGGCCGCCAAGGGGGCTCACTCGACCGCGAGCGCGGGGTACGTCCCCAACTGGGAGAACCAGGAACTGCCCATCCGCCAGACCGCCCGCGTGACCAGCGCCGAAGCCATCAAGAACACGCTGGTCCGGATTCACAACGGCGCGGCGGTGACGATCGGCCAAGTCGCGGACGTGCAGCTCGGCCCCTCGCCCAAGCGCGGCACCGCGTCCGACCGGGCGCTGCCGGGCGTAGTCATCAGCGTGCAGAAAAGCCCCGGGACCAACACGCTCAACCTGACAACACAGATCGACGCAGTCCTGGACCAGATGGAGAAGGCCATGCCCAAGGGGATGGTCTTGAACCGCGACCCATTCCGGGCATCGCGGTTCATCGAGCGGTCGATCAACGGCGTGGTCAAGGTCCTGATTGAGGCGAGCATCATCGTCGGGGTGATCCTGATCCTGTTCCTGATGAACGTGCGGGCGACGATCGTGACGCTCACGGCCCTGCCGCTCTCGCTCGCCGTGGCGATCCTGCTGCTCTGGGCGTGGGGGCTGTCGATCAACGTTATGACGCTGGGCGGTCTGGCGGTCGCCATCGGCGAACTGGTGGACGACGCCATCATCGACGTGGAGAACGTGCTGCGGCGGCTCAAGGAGAACGAGGGCCTGCCCGAGGGTGAGCGCAAGGGGCTGGTGGACGTTATCTACACCGCCAGCAACGAGATCCGCTCGTCGGTGGTCTTCGCCACCATCATCATCTGCATGGTCTTCGTCCCGCTGCTGTTCCTGCAGGGGCTTGAGGGACGCTTCTTCCAGCCGCTGGGCATCGCGTACATCATCTCGATCATGGCGTCGCTGATCGTGGCGCTCACGGTCACGCCCGCGCTGTGCAAGTGGCTCTTTGCCGGCTCGTTCGGCAAGAAGGCCGGGCAGGCCGGGGGGGCGGGTGGGCACGGAGAGCACGACGGGTGGCTGGTACGCAAGCTCAAGCGGTGGTACGAACCGACCCTCCGCGCGAGCGTCCGCAACCGCGGCGTCGTGCTTGGTGGAGCGGGGCTGCTCACCGTGGCCTCGCTGGTGCTCATGTCCACCTTTGGCACATCATTCTTGCCCGCGTTCAAGGAAGGCACGTTCACCGTGTTCCTGCTCGCGCCCCCGGGTACATCGCTGGTCGAGAGCAACCGATTGGCGACGGGCGTCGAGGCCCAGATGGTCGGCATCGAGGGCGTGTCGAGCGTCACGCGGCGCACCGGCCGGGCCGAGCGCGATGAGCACGCCGAGCCGGTGAGCAGTTCCGAGATCGAAGTGACGATGAAGGCGGGCGTGGACCAGGAGAAGGTCCGCAGCGAGATCGACCGCATCATCGCCAACATCCCCGGCATCACCACGATGGTGGGCCAACCGATTGAGCACCGGCTCAGCCACGTCCTGTCGGGCACGCCCGCGGCCATCGCGATCAACGTGTACGGAGAAGACCTCAACGTGCTGCGCTCGCTCGCCAAGGAGATCGAGGCGGCGATCAAGCCCATCCCCGGCACCCGCGATGTCGCGGCCAACCGCGAGATTCTGATTACCTCGCTGCCGATCCGCTACCGCCCGCAAGACCTTGTCGCCGCGGGGCTCTCGCCCGGAGCCGCGGCCCAGCAGGTGCAGCAGGCGCTCTACGGCGAGACGGTCGCCGAGGTGAACCAGGGCGTGCGCCGGTACGAGATGGTCGTGCGCCTGGCCGAGAGCGAGCGGGAGCGGATCGACCAAATCATGGACCTGCAACTGCGGGGCGCGGGCGGGGCGATCGTCCGCTTGCGCGAAATCGCTGACATCGGGCCGGAGAAGACCAGCAACCTCATTGCCCGCGAGAACGCCCAGCGCAAGGCCGTCATCTCGACCAACGTCGCCGACGGGTACAACCTCGGGCAGCTCGTCGCGCAGGTACAGGCCAAGGTGGACCCGATCGTGCAGAAGGCGGGATACACCGTCCACTACGGCGGGCAGTTCGAGGCCCAGCAGTCCGCCAGCCGCACCATCCTCATCATGGGCGCGGGCGTGGCGGTCTTCATGTTCCTGCTCCTGCAACTGTCCACGGGCAAGGCCCGCGTGGCCCTGCTGGTGATGCTCAACCTGCCGCTGGCGCTCATCGGCGGCATCGTCGCCATCTACATCACCGAGAGCCCCGGCCTTGTCAGCAACACGCTCGCGCTCTTCGGGCTGTCGTCCTCACGCTACATTGCGCCGGTTATCTCCATCGCCAGCATGGTGGGCTTCGTGACCCTCTTCGGCATCGCCGTCCGCAATGGCATCCTGCTTGTCAACCACTATGACCATCTCCAAGAGCGCGAGGGCAAGTCAATCGGCGATTCGATTATCCAAGGGTCCTTGGAACGATTGGTCCCGATCCTGATGACGGCCCTGGCCGCGATGCTCGGCCTGGTGCCGCTCGCGCTCGCCAAGGGCAAGCCTGGCAGCGAACTGCTCGCCCCACTGGCGATCGTCGTGCTGGGCGGGCTGGTGTCGTCCACGTTGCTCAACCTGTTCGTTGTTCCCGCCGGTTACGCCGTGGCATTCAAGGTCAAGCGCGAGGCGTCCGGGCGTCCCGGACTCCTGGCCCGCCTGCTGCGCCGTTCCACCAAGAAGTCCTGACCCTCAACTTGATTGCAAGGAGATTTCGCCATGAACACCGTTCGCACGCTCGCTCTGGTCCTCGCCGTCCCGCTGCTCGCACTTTCCGCCGGCCTGACAGGCTGCGAGAAGAAGTCCGATGCGCCCGCCAAGCCCGCCGTCGGAACAACCGGCGCACCCAAGACCGACGACCACAACCACAAGGATGGCGACGGGCACGATCACAAGGCTGGCGACAAGCACGACCACAAAGATGGTGACGACCATGACCACAAGGACGGCCACGGGCACGGCCCCAAGACCGAACTTGGCAGCCAGTCGGCGGGCGGTATGACGATCGTCGCGGCCCGCGAAGGAGATGTCACGCCGGGCGGCGACGCGACGTTCGACATCAGCGTCACTGGCGGCGCGGGTAAGCCCGCCGCGGTGCGGGTGTGGATCGGCACGCAGGACGGCAAAGGCTCGATCAAGAGCAAGGCCGAGGCCGAGGGCGATGGATGGCACGCGCACGCCGAGGTGCCCAAGCCGCTACCCGCCGGGAGCAAACTCTGGGTCGAGGTCGAGACCGCCAAGGGTGAGAAGCACGTTGTTGGGTTTGATCTCAAGTCGTAAGCCGTGCGCTGATCGCACACCGTCCCGGCGGCGCGGCCGGGCGGAAAACTGAAGACACGTCCCGGCGGCCCGCGCCCGGTCGCCTCGCTCTGGAGCATCACGATGAATAATCCGAATCGTTCGTCCGTCGTCCTTGGCCTGATCGCCGGTGTCGGTCTGACCGCCGCCCTCGCGGCGATGATGGGCCAGGGGGCCGCGCAGCGCGCCCCCGCCGACACGCAGTACTTCGTCACCGCCGACGACGGCGAGGCCCACCTCTGGCTGCGCGACGGCAACACCCTCAAAATGGTCGCGCACGGCAAGTGCGACCAGTGCGCCGGCAAGGAAGATGACGGCCACGGCCACAAGGAGGGCGACGGGCACGATCACGCCAAGCCCGCCGCCGCAGCGCCCGCGGGCGGAGCCGGGAAGGCCGGGGGTGACCACGGCGACCACGGCCACGGTGAGGGCGGCGCGCTCGGCACGGCCACCATCGGCGCGTGGACCGTCGCGGTCTCGGGCGAAGTCAAGGCCGGGAGTGAAGCCCATCTCGACATCAAGCTCTCGGGGAGCACGGCCAAGCCCGCCGCCGTTCGCGTCTGGATCGGTTCGCAGGACGGCAAGGGCGCGATGAAGCAGAAGGCCGACGGCGGCGGCAATGAGTACCACGCCCACGCCGACGTGCCCAACCCCATTCCCGCGGGCGCTCAACTCTGGATCGAGATCGACGACGGCAAGGGCAACAAGTCCGTCGGCGGATTCCCACTCAAGAAGTGATCGCGGGCGAGCGCGTTTCCTTCGCCGGCCGCGTGCCGTATCGGGCCAGCAGGGACGCTCGCCGGTCGATTCCAATCGGCCCGGAGTGCATTCCAGTTTCCGTGGAATCGACTCCCGGCTTTATGGAAGACGCTCCCGGCGCGTGGGAACACGCCCCGGGTGGCTTGGAACATGCTCTGAACGGGTTGGCAATCACTCCAGACGGTCTGGAGTGATTGCCGAGCGGCTCGGAATGTGCTCCGGCTGGGTTGGAACAAGGCGGCTCGGGCCGCCGGAAGGAATTGCTCGGTGTCCACGACCACGACCATCATCCGCGTTGACCAGCTCGACTGCGCCGCGGAGGAGCAGGTCTTGCGCAAGGCGGTCGGCGGGATACCCGGCGTGGCGTCGGTGGAGTGCAACGTCGTGACGCGGCGGATGACGGTGACCCACGACGCGGCGGCCTCCCCCGCGATGCTCGCGGCGATGGTGCGCTCGGTGGGGATGACGCCGACGGTGGCTTCGCCCGCTGACGGGACCGGCGCGGAAGCGGGGGCCGACTGCGGCGGAACGGCGTGCGCGCCGGGGGATGCGCACGGGGCGGCGGAAGAGGACACGCGCCCGTGGTGGCGGAAGTACGGGCTGTTCATTCTCTCGGGCCTGCTCGCGGCGGGCGCGGAGGCGATGTACTTCGCGGGCGTGAAGGAGACCTCGCCCGTGGTCATCGCGATGTCGGTCGCGTCGATCCTGCTGGGCGGGCTGCCGACGCTGAAGAAGGGCTGGATCGCGCTTCGGACCTTCACGCTCAACATCAACTTCCTGATGACGGTGGCGATCGTCGGCGGGGCGGTGATCGGGGCGTGGCCGGAGATCGCGCTGGTGACGTTCCTGTTCGCGCTCGCCGAACGGATCGAGGCCAAGGCGCTGGACCGGGCCCGCAACGCCGTGAAGGGTTTGATGGCGATGGCCCCCGATGAGGCGAGCGTGAAGCAGCCCGATGGTGCATGGAAGGTGACCATCTCGGCGGAAGTCTCGATCGGCGCGGTCGTGCAGGTCAAACCCGGCGAGCGGCTCGCGCTCGACGGCGTGGTGGTCGCGGGCGAGTCGAGCGTGAACCAGGCGCCGGTCACGGGCGAGTCCGTGCCGGTGGACAAGAAGATCGGCGACAAGGTCTTCGCGGGGACGATCAACGAGTCGGGCGTGCTGGAGTTCAAGACCACCGGCGGCAAGGACCAGACGACGCTGGCGAAGATCATCAGGACGGTGCAGGAGGCGCAGGGGAGCCGCGCCCCGACGCAGCGGTTCGTGGACAACTTCGCGCGGGCATATACGCCCATCGTGTGCGTTGCCGCGGTGCTGGTCGCGGTCGTGCCGTGGTTGGCGTTCGGCCAGCCGTTCTATCCGTGGCTCTACAAGGCGCTGGTGCTGCTCGTCATCGCGTGCCCGTGCGCCCTGGTCATCTCAACGCCGGTGACGGTCGTGAGCGGTCTGACGGCGGCGGCCAAGCGGGGCATCCTCATCAAGGGCGGCGTCCACTTGGAGAACGGCCGCAAGTTGAAGGTGGTGGCGCTCGACAAGACCGGGACGATCACCGAGGGCAAGCCGCGTGTGACCGATGTGCAGCCCATCGGCGGTGCGAGCAAGGATGAAGTCCTCCGTATCGCCGCGAGCCTCGATGCGCTCTCGCAGCACCCGGTGGCGCTTGCGGTTGTGGCGGCGTGGAGCGGCAAGCGTGCGAGCGTTGAGGCGTTCAAATCGCTCACGGGGCGGGGCGTCGAGGGCCGCATCGACGGGGCGGCGTACTTCGTCGGCAACCACCGCCTCGCCGAGGAGCGGAAGGTCTGCTCGCTGG
Source organism: Phycisphaerales bacterium (assembly GCA_019750095.1). Classification (GTDB taxonomy): domain Bacteria; phylum Planctomycetota; class Phycisphaerae; order Phycisphaerales; family UBA1924; genus UBA4658. The sequence continues at coordinate 1,969 of JAIEOW010000058.1, read as the reverse complement.
AAGTCGAAGCGGTGCTGGGGCACTTCGAGGTGCAGGGGAAGACGGCGGTGGTGGTCGCATCGGCAACCACGGCACTGGGCATCATCGCCGTGGCCGACACGCCACGTGAGAGCAGCGTCGAGGCCATCAAGTCGCTGCACGGGCTGGGCATCAAGACGCTCATGCTCTCAGGCGACAACCAGACGACCGCGTCGGCCATCGCCAAGACCGTCGGCATCGACGAGGCCAAGGGCGGGATGCTTCCCGAAGATAAACTCGCCGAGATCGAGCGCCTGACCAAGGAACACGGCGACGCGATCGGCATGGTCGGCGACGGTGTCAACGACGCCCCCGCCCTCGCCAAGTCCACCATCGGCTTCGCAATGGGCGCGGCGGGGACCGATACCGCACTCGAAACCGCCGACGTGGCCCTCATGCAGGATGACCTTCGGGGGCTCCCCGAGTTCGTCCTGCTCTCCGGACGCACCGGCGCGATCCTGACCCAAAACATCGCACTGGCAGTCGGAATCAAGGTCGTCTTCTTCGCGCTGACCCTGGGCGGGTGGGGCACGATGTGGATGGCCGTCATTGCAGACGTCGGGGCGAGCCTCCTCGTCGTCGGGAATGGGCTGCGGCTGTTGGGGTGGCGGACGGGTCCGGCGGCGACGCTGGGGTCGAACAAGGGTCAGAGCCCCGCGTAAGTGAATCTGGCGGATGTTTGGCCGATATACTCTTGATCATTATGCGTCACCCTTTGCTCCGCATCTTGGTTGCCCTGCTCATCGGCATGATCACGCCGCTGTGCTGCTGCCAGGCGGCGCTCCTTGTGGGCAGTACCTGTGAGGGAAAGCGCGTGGTCGCGGCCGAGACGGACTCGTGCTGCGGCGGGTGTTCGACCGAGACGGCACCATACCCGGCGTCGGACCCGCCGCTGGATGATCCAAATGAGGGCCAGCCGCCCTCCCCGGGCGAGTGCCCATCGTGCCCGTCGTGCCGGGGCACATCCGGCGGTACCGGTGTCAAGGCTGAAAGCAGACTCCCTGCGTTCGAGCAGCAATGGGATGCGCTGGCGACATTCGCGCTCGCGGTCCTGTGGACCATTCCGAATCCCGATGCGAACGTCTTGCCTATCTCACCGGGCTGGGCCTTAGACCCGCCTCACCTGAAGGCCAATCGCGAAGCCTTGCGGTGGCATTGCGCGCTCGTGGTGTAGTTCAACCCTGCAACGGACGCTCTCTCTCCCCAGCGTCCGCATCGTCCTTGCGCAACCGGCTCCGTGCCGCTCGTGCGAGGAGTGTCTTTGTTTGACGCGCCCGCCCTTCGTCAATTGTCTTTGGCGGCCGGCGCATTGCAGGAACCATCTATCTATGACCACAACGCAGACCGACCTGCGGGCGCTCCGTCGAGGCCCGCAGCCCACGCAATCAGATTCCACTCCCGAGCCACAGCCCGCGGGTAGCACCACCGTCATCGCGCGGCCCAAAGCGCGCTGGGCGACGCGCTTGCTCATTCCCGCCGCCGTGCTGCTTGCGACGGGCGGCCTGCTGGCCTATGCCGCCCGCGATGCGCTCCAGCCCCGGCTTGCGGTCCACGTCGCCGCGGCGATTCCGAAGAGTGGCGTCGGGGCGGCGGACACCGTGGCCGATCCTGTCTCGTCGGGCGGTTCGGAAGAAACCCCGACCGATGCACAGCTCGGCCCCGTTGCGGTGCAAGCCCCGGGCTGGATCGAGCCGGCACCTTACGCGGTCAGCGTCCCCGCGCTGGCCGAAGGCGTGGTGCGCGAAGTGTTGGTTCTCGAGGGCGAACGCATCGAAGCCGGTCAGGTCGTTGCCCGGCTCATCGACGAGGATGCGCGTCTAACGCTGCGCGCCGCCGATGCGGCCGTCGCGGAACGCAGCACGGATGTGGCCCGCGCTCGGGCGGCGCTCGCGACCGCCGAGTCGCAGGTCGAGGTTGAGAGGACCGCCGCCGCCGAACTGCGCGATGAGGT
>JAIEOW010000063.1 GCA_019750095.1 Phycisphaerales bacterium | reverse complement strand
AGTTCACGAATGCGGTACTCGACCGTGCCGTTCTGGGCAAAAGCAGAACCGGCCAGGGCCGCAACAGCCATAGCAGAGAGAACAAAAGTCTTCACAGGGAAACTCCTTCAGATCTTGAGGGCAGTGGTGAGAGAGAACCACAACAACGACAGGATGAAGATACATCAAGTTGGGGGGGGCGTCAATGAAGATGATCAAAAAACGGCTTTCTTTGCGCTCGCCTCACGATCGCACACCCCGCGCACCCTGCCGAAACCCCCAAAAGAGGCCAGAAATACCGTACAAATATCATACAAATGACCCAATCCCCCGCCTCCGGTGGCACAGGCGTCCCGCCTGTGGGCCTTGAAGGTTGCTCCAGACGCTGGATAGCGGACGTCTCTGGCACTGAAAAGCACGCCGGCGGGTCGCTGGTGTCACCAGAATCAGGAGGCAAGAGGCATGAGGGAACAGGACGGGTGCTCACTCGGCGACGGAGACCATCTCGATCACTTGCACCACGCCGCTGCCGACTCCCCCGTCGCGGGTGGGCTTGGGAGGAGACAGCAGCAGAAACCTCGGCTGCACGCCTGCGGGCTGTGATTTGCGTGCGTCGTCGCGTTCTGCGGAAACACTCAACGTGCCGGCCAGCCTTGGAATCGCGGCACCCGCGAGCACGCTGACCTCACTCCCCCACTGCCCGCCGTCGCGCCTTGGCTGGTAGACGAGTTCTTTCGCGGCACCGAGGATGAGCCCGCCGAGTTCGATGGATGTGGATGATGCTGGGACGCCCCACCAAGGCGCTGCGCCCGCTGTGCCGCGGGCGAGCGGTTGAATGGACCCGGAACGTGCATCAATCCAGATCATTCCCGCGGTGCGGAGATCGGTGATGGCGATGCCCGCGGCAAGATCTTCGTCGGCACGCATCGAGCCAGGCAGAATCCAAGGCGTCTGGTTGGCAACCACGGCTTGGAACGCCGCGGCGATGGTGGGTTCGACATCCAGCTCAATGCGGCGCTCGATCTCAAATGATCCCCCACCACCCCCCCGCCCCGTTCCGGGCAGGCGGACAGCGACGAGCGAGAGCGGCCCGAAACCGGGGACCTGGCGCGTCGCCGCGGAGAAGACATAGACGCGCGATCGATCGGCGGAGAAGGTCGGAAAGACGAGCGTCTCATCCGGGCGCGGCTTGAGAAAGAGTTCGCTCGAGGGGTCGCCGGCGTTTGGACGCAAGACAAGCTCGAAGCCGGAGTTTTCGGTGAGCGAGCGCCGGGAGTAGGCGAGTTCGCCGTTTGGGCCGAACGTGGCGTGGGCGGCGATGATGGCCGGATCGCTGACGAGCCATTGGATCTGGCCGGATTTCCAGTTGACCACGCCGATGCTGCGTCCGCCGGATTCGTCGGGGCGTTCGATGAGCACGCCCTGGTCGTCTGCGCTTCGGCCCAGAAGGATGCCGCGTGGGAGTGCGCCGGACCAGGGGAGCGGGATGATCGCACCCGTGGGCTCGCCGGGGGATGTGGGCATGGTCGAGCCGGTCGGCGGGCGGATCTCGGCGCAGGAGAGCACGAGCCGACCGGGCACGCGAGCTCCGGGCTCGGCGAGGAGCGTCTCCCACGGCGGGATGGCTCCGGACTGGGCGGCGATGTACTTTCCGCCCGGGCTGGTGATGGGCAGGGTCATGCCATCAAAGGGCACGGCGCCGAGGGGGCGGATGCCGACGCGGACGCGGGAGTCGGTGATGCCCTGGCGAGCGCCGGGGACGCGGGCGATGGCCTCGCCGGTGGCGGGATTGACGTAGGAGAGACCGGTCTTGGGGCGTTGATTGACGGGAACGCAGGCCGAGAGTGACGCGGCGGTTGCGATGCAGACGACGCCGCGAGTGAGTCGGCTGGGGCGCATGGGTGAGGGTAGGGGGAGTGGAAAAGGGAGGGTGAAAAGTCGAAAGTGAAAAACGAAAAGCGAAAAGCGAAAATGAAGGCAGGTTTGCCTTCGGTGGTTTCACTTTTCGTTTTTCACTTTTCGTTTTTCGCTTTGCCCCGTCCCGCCCGCCTCACGGCGTTTCCATGCGTTCGGCGGTTGGAGCGGGCGCGTCGCTTTGGGTGCCGGGCTTGGCGGGCTTGGCGGATTCGCCGAGTTTTTCGGTGGGGCGCAGCTTCTCGCGGATGGAGTCGAGGTTTTCGCGATCCTTGGCGCTGACGTTGGAGGCGCCGGTGCTGGTATCGACGACGATGGGCGTGATGAAGGCGATCAGCTCGGTCTTGCGCTTGGAGCGTTCGGTGCTGGTGAAGAGTTCGCCGACGAGGGGGATGTCGCCCAGCAGTGGGACTTTGCGCTTTACGTCGGAATCTTCGGAGCGGAGGATGCCGCTGACGACGACGGTCTGGGCGTCTTTGACGATGAGGTGGGTGGTGGTTTCGCGGCGATCGACGATGAACCCGCCGAAGAGGGTCTGGTTGGGCTGGACGCTGGAGAGTTCGAGGTTGATGCGGAGATCGACGTCGCGGTTCAAGGTGATCCGCGGGCGGACGCGCAGCGCGATGCCGACGGCGCGGTAGTCGAAGCTCTGGACGACGTTGCCCTGCTGGTTGGTCTGGCTGTCGGTGATGAAGGGGATGTCCTGGCCTGAGAAGAACTCGGCTTCCTGATTGTCGCTGGTGAAGATGCGCGGCTCGGAGAGGATGTTGACGCTGGTCTTCTCGCTGAGCGCCTGCAGCAGGGCGTTGATGTTCACGCCGAGGTTGAGGACGCTGGTATCGAAGAGGTTGTCAATCAGGTTGTTCTTGGTGCCGGTGATGGTGCCGCCGGCCTGAGTGCCCGCGGCACTTGGGCCGAAGCTGATGGCGTTGTCCTGGTTGGTGGGGGTGATGGCGGAGTTGGACCAGCGGAGCCCGAGGGCGGTAGCGTCTTCGGCGTTGATCTCGGCGATGACCGCGCTGAGCAGAACTTGGCGGCCTGGGTTGTCGAGCTGGCGGATGACCTCGATGAGCGAGGACTGGTACTCGGGCGGGGAGAGGACCATGAGCGAGTTCTGCCGCCAGACGGGGACGATGCGGATCTTGGAGACCAGATTGCTGGTGCCCGCGCTGGTGGTGGGCGGCTGAGAGCGTTGCCACCAGAAGGTGATGGTGCCGGGCGTGGTGCCCTGCTGATTCTGCTGCTGGGTCTGCTGGGTGTTCTGCTGTTGGGTGGCGAAGGGGGACGCGCTGGCAGTGCCTTCGGAGAGGCCGCTCTCGGCGCGGGTGATCTGGGCGAGCGTGCCGTCGCGGCTGAGCAGGGCGTTGAGCTGCTCGGCGAGTTCTTCGGCCTGTGCGTGCTTGAGCTCGATGATCTGCGGAAGCCCGGCGGTCTGGGGCTGATCGAGCTTGGCGATGATGTCGTCCATCGCTTCGATGTTTTCGGGGCTCTTGGAGATGACCAGAAGCCGGCCGGCTTCGGGGACGGCTTCGAAGGTGAACTGGCCGTAGAGGCGATTGGCTCCGGATTGCTGCGTGGCGGCCTGGCCCTGGCCACCTTGCTGAGCGGCGGCACGCGCTTGGCCAGAGTTGCCGAAGAGCTGCGTGAGGACGTCGCGGATCTTGACTGGGTCGGTGTTCTTCAGGTCGTAGATCTTCGGGACCACGGTTTCTTTAGGAAGGGGTCGATCCCAGATATCGCCGACCTGACGGCGGATGTCATCGAGCACGGATCGCTCGGCGACGACGGTGACGGAGTTCTGCGAGACGTTGGCGGTGACGCGGAGATTGGCGGAGGTCTGGGTGTTGTTGCCGGTGCGTCCGCCGCCTTGAGCGCCGCCACCCTGGTTTCCGCCGCCGCCACCGCCGCCACCTTGGCGCTGGAAGAACTGCTGGATGGGGTTCTGGTTGCCGCCACCCTGACGATTGCCACCCTGGGTTTGGGCGTAGAGATCGTTGATGTTCTTGGTAATGGCCTCGGCGTCTGCGTATCGCAGCAGGAAGGTCTCGGTGGAGAGCGAGGCATTGGCGGGCTGATCGAGCGAGGTGATCAGCCGTTCCATGCGCTGGAGCAGGCCGATGTTGCCCATGATGATGATCTGATTGGACTCGGGATCGACGCTCATCTTGGCGTAAGTCGGAAGCGAGCCCTTGAAGATCTCGAACAGGTTGGCGGCGGACGCCGAGCGGAGGGCGAAGACTTTCTCGACGATCGTGCCGAGATCGGTGCGCTTCAACGTGGAATCGTTCGGGCCCATGACGGGCACATCCTGGCGATCGATCTCGGCGAGATCGCGGAGGATGATGAGGTCGTGGCTCTCGACGACGCCCACGCCGTTCTGCTGGAGCGCGAGGATGACCAGATCGAGCGCACGCGAGCGCGGGATGGGCTGATCGTTCAGGATCGTGATGCGACGGCTGAGCACGTCGGGCTGGGGGAGCACAACCTTGCCGGTGGCCTCGGCGATGAAGGGATAGATCTGCTCGACGGTGACACCCTTGAAAGCGAGCACGGTGGGCTCATCGGGTTGAACGCGGCGGCCGAGGGCGTCGGTCTTGACGACGCCTGCGGGTGCTGCGGCGGCGGGTTCATCGCTGGCTGCGCCGGGCTCTTCGGGCTCCTCGGCCATGGCGGGTTCTTCGGCAGCGGGCTGGGCCGCTTGAGCGTGCGCCAGCAGCATCGCGAGCAGTTCGGGGACCTCTTCCACATCGGCGCGAGCGATCAAGGGCGCGCTGGCGAGGCCCAGCGCTGCGCCAGCGATCAGTGCCAGGCGCGGAACGCACAATGCGGAACGGACGTGGGAAGGCGCTGCTTCGTTCATGGCGGGAGCATCCGTTCGTGCAATGGACATGCGGTGATCTCTCTGGCTATTCCGGCGATTGCGGCGCTGGTTCTGATGGTGGTGACGCGGGTTCTGCGGGAGCGGGTTGTGCGGGCGCAGGTGCCGGAGAAGTCGGCGGAGGCGACGCGGGTTGTGCCGGGGGCGTTGATGTCGGGGGCGATTGTGGTGCGTTGGCTGGCGCGGTTTGCGGCGGGTTTGTCGACGGGTTGCCGGGAGACGTTTCCTTGGTGGCAGGATCGGTGCTCGGGGACTGGGGCTTGGTCTCGGCACCTGGGCCGGGCACGATGGGATTCACGATTGGTGGAGCGGCGGGGCGGCCCGTGGGCGGCTGAAAGCGTGCGCTTCTGGATGAACCGTTCGGGCGCGTTGAGCCGCTGGACATTGGCAGCGGTGCGGTTGAACTCTTGGCCGCATCGTGGAGCGCGGAGAGATCGGTGCGTTTGAAGAGTTCGACGTCAAACTCGCCGCCTTCCCACAGCACGCGGACGGACCACGGGGGGTTGGCTTTGACGAGCTTGAGCGTGCGATCTTCGGGAGCGGCTGGGGAGAGCTTCTGACCGTCGGTGAAGTACGCCGTGCTGTTCACGTAGGCATAGAGCGTCGGGCCGCCATAGACCGTCGGCTTTGGACCGGAATCCTCGACGAGTTCGGGGGGCGTGGGCAGATAGAAGAGCGATCGGCCATCGATCTGTGCGACGTGGCGAGAGGTTGCGTCGGTGAACGATCGCACGGCTTTTTCAGCGTCGCGGCGCTTGGAGGCGTCGACGACCGCGGCATCGGGCGCGCTGAAGAGCGGACGAAACTGATACATCGCATAGCCGCCGGTGGCGAGCAGCGCGACGACCACGCCCACGCCCAAGGGCGAGAGGCCATCAAGCTGGCGAAAGCGACGGCTCATGAGCCACCTCCGCTGGAGGCGACGAGCCAGGCCTCGGGCATGATCGTGGCTCGGACAAGACGCTGGTCATCGCCGGGCCTGCCGGAGGCAGCTTTGTCGATGCGCACCTTGCCGACGGCGGCAACTTCCGACGCGCGTTCGAGATCGCTGAGCACGGTGATGACGGTCTCAGGATCGGCCTCGAAGGTGACGGTGAGGATGAGGCGATCGATGTCACCAACGCCCAGGGCTTTGGCGTTATCGCCGGAGAGGCGGACTTTGCTCTCTTCGATTCGGGAATCACTGATGCCGTGGGATTGGAGGATGCCATCGACGAGTCGGTAGAACGTCTCGGGCGCGAGCGGTTTTTCGCCGGGAAGACGCGGGCGGCCGAAAACGGCCTGCGAGGCGTTGAGGAGCGAGCCGTCGCTGGAATCGACGCTGGAGAGGTCACGCTCGCGGCGGAGCGCGTTCTCCAGTGCGTCGGCGCGGGTGGAGAGCTTGTCGCCATAGACCAGCACGAAGCGGTCGAGCCCGATCCACGCGATGGCAAACACGCCGAGATAGACGAGCCACTTGGCGGCGCGCGGAAGCGTCTTCCATCGATCGCTGAAACTGCTCATAGGCCGCCTCCCCCACCGCTGGCCGCGCGATTGGCTTCCTGCATGCGGGCGCGGGCCTTCTCGGCCTCTTCGGCCAGCCGCTTGCGTGTTGCTTCATCGACACCCGACTGGGTTGAGGCCTTTCGGCGTGCGCCCCATTCCTTCATGGCGTCGGCACCGCTGAGCTTGGCGATCTGGGCATCGGTCAAAGGCGGCGGAATCACGGGGGCCTCGCGTGGGGGCGTGGTGGAGACGGTGGGCGAGCGCGAGGTGGTACTCGGGGAGTTGCGAGAAGCGGCGGTGCCGGAGGTTCGATCGCGGCGCGAACCTGTTGCGGTAGTGCGCTTGCCGGTGGAGCGGGCGGAGTCGCCGTGGATGCGTTCAACGAGCGGTTTGGCGGCGAAGTCGTCCACGGGCTTGGCCGGGAAGCGAGCCGCTCCGGGGGCGATTTTGGCGTTCATGGTGAAGCTGACGCCGTCGGTGCCGGGGGTGGTTGAGGGAGTGGCGACGTCGCCGAAGATGCGGGTCTTTCCGAGGTTCTCGCGGAAGGTGGTGATCAGCCCGCTGTTTTCGGCGTTGCCTCGGAGAACAACCTGCTCGCCCACGCCGAGCTCGATGGCGTCGAGCGAGACCCCGACCGGACACGCGCCGGCGATGTCGGCGAGGAGCTTGGTCATGGGCCAGCGCTTCTCGCCGAGGAGGCGATAGAAGGCCAGATCGCGCTCGTCGGCGGCGTTGCGCGTCATGAGCGACTTTTCGTCGGTGACCTGCTTTTCCAGCATCTTCACGCGGGCGTAGGAGACGCTGATGGGCAGGCCGATGGCGATGATCGCGCACAGCCCGAGCAGGATGGCGGCGACCATGGGTCGGCCAAACGCCCGAGAGATGCGCACCAGGATCGGCGGCTTGAGTTGCGGGGCGACCTCGTGCAGATTGGCAAGGCCGTGCACGGTCGGGCTCGGATCGGCATAGACCGCCAGCGCGCCGGCCGCGATGCCGAAGGACCGCAGCCAGCGCTCGTCGCGCGCCTGACCCGCGATCCGTGGTGAGTTGGGCCAAGGGTGCAGGTCGAGCGTCTCGCCCGCGTGCGCGCGAACGGAGACGCCGTGCGTCTCGATGCCCGCGGCACGAGAACTCTCCTGAACCACACGTGTCGCCGCGGCGTCGAGATCGCTTCCTGTGCAGCGTGAGACGCGGACAACCGTTTTTTCGGCACCAACGCAAACCACGCTGATGCTCGGGCCGTCAACCGACCAGGCACGTTCAACTCCACCCACAAGCTGAGCAAGGGCGGCCAGTGCGGCGGGTTCGGCGACAAAGATCTCGGCCAGGCGCTGCCCGGGGATCGGTTCAACGGCTCCGGTGGAAGGCCAGCCGGTGAGCAGCCCGATCGGACGCCTTGATGCCCCGCGGCCCGGAAACACAAGACCCGCCGACCGGCGATAGCTGGGAAGAGCCGTGGGCAGCTCGCTCTCGCCCAGAAGGGAAAGAGCGTCAGCGATCTGGGCGGGTGATGACCCGTTCGGGCCGTCGCCCGTCTCGGGCAGGACGGTCACGCGAGCGATCGAGCAGGAACCCGGAAGCACGCGGATGACCAGATCGACGCGGTGCTGTTCGAGAAGCGCGGCGATCGCGGCGGCGGCTCCGGACTCTGGAATGGTCTGGACGGCCTTGATCTCGATACCGCTTGTTGAGCCCCCACCGACCCCACCGGGGCCAGGGCTGCCGGCACCGGAACCGCCGATTGTGGCGATCACGGCTTGCCAGACAGAGCTGCCAGATGCGGGCGCGGGGCCACCGGACCCAAGCTGGCGATGCAGGGCGCAGACGGTTCGGACGTGGTCTCGGGCGGGAATCATCCGGGGACTTTGGCCTGCCTTTCGCTGCGGGAACGAAACGGGAAATCAGGGGTGTGGCCCCTGAGGCTAACGCACGATCAGATCGCGTATGACCACCGGTAACACAGATCGGTCCAAAGTCGCGACAATCTCCACCTCTCGACCGGTGGCTTTGTCACGTCCGCGGCTGGTGACCACGAAAACGTTGGAGCGGACGTCGAAGTGGGCCATCAGGTCGGCGAGCTGGGTGGTGGAGAAGTTCGGGATTTGGAGCATGTCGGTCAAGCTGACGTACCCCCCGCTTCGGCCGTCACGGTCGTTGATGATGGTGTCGGCGAGTGCGGAATCGATCTTGGCAAAGCGCTCGAGGGTTTCGCGGGAGACGGTGTTGATGTTGATGCGGCCGGTGCGGAGCCATTCGCTCCGAAGCTCCGCAGCGATGTAGGTTTCGTCGAGAAGAGTCTTCAGTTGATCTTCGCTCAGGTTGCGGACGTTTGAGTTCTGCCCCGTGAGCAGCGTGGTCTGCTGGGCGGCGGAGGCGAGGTCGGCCAGATTGCTCCGCACAAAGTCGGCGAGGGTCGAGCCATCGCTGGCGGCATGGGTTCGGATGGCTTCGGCCTGGGTGTTGTCGACATTCAATCGAGAAGCGATGTCTCCAGAGGTCGCGGCGGAGAGATCGAGCCGCTTGGTGCCCGACAGCCCGTATCCACCCGAGACGCCCAGTTCGCTCACCGCCGTCAGAAACTTGGACCACCCCGGTTCGAGCGCGCCGTCGGCGTTGTCTGGCGGCGAAGAGGCTTCGGAGTCGTCCTCTGACGCGTCGAGCAGATTGTTCGCGTTGGCGTCTTCGCCCAGCAACAGCTTGGCATCGACGCCCTGGATGAGTTCTAGTTCCTTCAGCGAACGGACCGGCGCCTCGCGCGGCTCGTATGGGTACTTCAGACCGGTGTATGAACCGGCGTCGGCACCGAGGCCGCCGGTTTCTGAAGTGCCCCGGATCCAGTTTTCGATGGACTGGGCGGTGGCCTCGTCCATGGAATCGAGCAGGATCAGATCCTCGGCGTCGAGGCGATTGACGTTCAGCTTGCTGTGGGCATCAAGGGGGCCGTCGACTTCTTTGCCGCCGTTGAAATGGCGGACGACGTAGGTGCTCGACGGCAGATCGCCTCGTGCGACACTCGCCAGATCGGTGCCAAGCGTGGTTGCGGAGGTCTGGTCGGGCGTGATGGTATTGAAGGTCAGGCGAGCGATCTGCACCTCTACGCCGGCGCGGGCGGCCCAATGAGCTCGGACGCGGGCAACGGCTTCTCGCCCGTCGGCAGCCTGGCGAAACGCCGAGGACTGAAGGGCCGTCAGGATCAGCGCCATGAGCGCGACCGCCCACAGCACGAGCACCGTGGCAAAGGCCTGCGAACGCGAGAGACGGCTCATCGGCCACCTCCCGTCGTGGTGCCCGTACCGGTGCTGGTGCCGGTGCTGGTGCCGCCGGTGGTGGTGGCGGTTTCGGATTCCTCGACTTCGGTGGGCAGCGGCACGCGGTCAAATGCGATCACGCGGCGTGCGGTCGCGACATGGCGACCGGCATCGTCCGCTGCGGTGACGGTGATGCGGATCGCGTGCGGCATGCCGGATTGATCCGAATCCCAGTCGTCGATCCATGCCGAGCCGTCGGCAGTGGCCTGGATGCTGAGCGAGCGCAGTCCATCGACGAGCGCGACCGCGACGCCGCCGGCATCTGGATACTGATCGATGACCGGATCGACGCGTCGCCAGAGCGCGACGCGCTCGCCGCCATCCTCGGCGCGGATGGGCGAGGGATCGGGCTCGACTCTGAACTGCACTTCGCACTCGTCACCTTCGGGCTGACCGGCACCGGGGCGGGCGGGCCAGACGAGGTGGCCGAAAAGCAGCAGCCCGTCGCGCCCGCCGCCGGGCTTGCCGGTGCGGGTGATCCAGACGCGAGATTCAAGAAGGTCTGCGCTGCGCAGCGCGCTGCGGGCGTCGGAGGCGATCATGTCTGCGGCGGCGGTGGCCCGGGCCGAGGCCTCGGCCCGCGCTTGCGACCGATCCCGCGCGCGCATGGTCTGTGCGACGGAGATGTAGATCGCTCCGGAGATGATCGCGATCAGGATCGTCGCGATCAGCACCTCGATCAGCGTGAACCCGCGCGGGCGTGAGATGTGCTCAGGGGTGCGTGTCACGGCGTGGTCTCCTCCGCCGTGCGCGAGACGCCCTGGGTCGGTGCACGATCTGGATCAGGATCGGCATCGCCGACGCTGGTGCGCGGCGCGATCTTGGTCTCGACGCTGATCGACCGTGCTGCGCCCGCCGTGCCGCCACCCCACGCGATCGTGCAGGTGACCGTGTACGCCTCGCCAACAGACGAACCGCCGGTGAAGGCAAGGGTGTACGAATAGTCACCGAATGGCGCATCGCACGCGCCGGTGAGTGCGAATCGGCGCTGGTAATCGTCCGGCCCTCGTGCGAGCACGAGCTGCAACTGCTCGTCGGCGAGTGCCGCTGCGGTGGTCAATCGCTCGCCGATGGTCTGGCTGGCGAGCGCGCGTCCGACGAGACCCATGGTCACCGCGAGGCTGATGCCCAGGAGAATCGTGGCCACGACGATGTCGATGAGGGCGAAGGAGCGGGGGCGGGAACGAAGCGGCCGAGGCATCGAGGCATCAAGGCATCGCGTTGATCGGCCATCAACTCGCGCAACAGGCAAATGACGGCACCCTTGATGCCTTGATGCCTCGATGCCTTGTTGCCTGCCTCTCACCACGTCGATTGCCCCCTGCCGGTGTCGTCAAGGTCGATCGATCGCTGGCCAGAACCTGCGGGCTTTGCAGCGGCGCCCGGGGTTTCGTCGATTCGGATCGCACCGGGAGCGTCGGGCTCCAGGCGAATGCTGAATCGCGTGCCCGCATCGCCTTCAAGATTCAGCACCAGCAGCGGCCGCGGCTGGCCGGGTGCGAGCGTGATGCGCCATGCAGCAGGCGGCAGCGGCTGACCATTCTGAGTGGCGAGCGCGAGCTTCGTTCGAGTGAGGAAAACCGGTTCAACGAGGCCGTCTTCGGACCACTTGGTTCTGGCCGCGCCGGTCGCATCGCTCTCAACCGCGGCGGCGTCGGCGCGCATTGACCAGACGCTCAGGCGACCGACGCCGCGTTCGCCCTTGCGTGCGGAGCTCGGGTTCTCTTCGCGATATTCGATCGCCGCGGGCTGGTTCCAAAGGCGGGCCTTGTCGAGCGCGACGGAGATCAGCCGCTGGACCTGCTTGGATTCGGCTTCGCTCTGGCGCCGGCCGACGCTGAGCGCCCGCGGCACGATGACCGACGCGATCACGCCGAGGATGAGGATGACGATGATGGTTTCGAGCAGCGTGAAGCCATCATCCGAGGCCTGGGCGCGAGCCCTGGCACGCGCGATGTGTGCGTGCCGAAAGCGACTGGTGCCCGGGCTTGCGCCCGGGCCTCGGATTGAGCGCACGGCAATCACGGCTTGATCACGTCCGCGTCTTCGCCTTCGCCGCCGGGCTTGCCATCGGCGCCGTAGGAGATGACGTCAAAGTCGACGTTCTTCTGGCCAGGAACCTTCAGCACAAACAAACGGCCCCAGGGGTCGTTGAGCTGGCCGGCGTTCTCGACATAGGGACTGCCGACAAGCGAGCTCTTCGCAGCGATCGCGTTGATGGTGTCGGGAAACGACCCGGCGTCGGTGTGATACAACCGGATCGCGCTGGCGATCGCCGCGGCGTTGCTCGCCGCCGTCGCCTGCTTGCTCTGCCCCACGCGTCCGATCAATCGCGGGCCGATCAACGCGGCGAGGATCCCGATGATCACGATCACCACGATCACTTCGATCAGCGTGAAACCGCGATACCCGCGCCGATCTCGGCGGCTGCGGGGCATGGTTGACGGGCTCTGCGGGTTGTTCATGCGTGTACTCATGGGCAATGCTCTCACGTTCCGGCCAGGTCCTGGAGTTGCATGATCGGCAGCAGCACCGCCGTCATCACAAACGCCACCACCACCGACGCGATGAGCACCATCACGATCGGGAACAGCGACGTCAGCAGTTTCATCGAGTTTTCCGTGCGATCCTCGAACACCCCGGCGGCCTGCAGCAGCATCTGCGGCAAGCGGCCCGACTTTTCCCCAAGGCCGATGATCTGCGTCAGCAGCGAGGGAAAGTACCCCGAGCGTTCCATCGGCTCGGCAATTGTCTTGCCGCTGGAGACCTGCTCGCAGACTTCTTCGACCACGCCCTCCATCGCCTTGTTCACCAGCGTGCTCTTGGTGATGCGTAGCGCGGTGAGCGCGGGCAGACCGGCGTTCACAAGCGTGCCCAGCGTCCGCGTGAACCGCGCCACGGCGATGTCCCGCAGCACCAGGCCGACCACCGGCACCTTCAGTAGCCCGCGATCGATCGACAGCCGCGAGCTCGGCGTGCGATACGCCTGGCGAATCGCAAAAACGACAAGGAAGATCACGATCGCGATCAACCACCAATATCCGGCGAACAGATCGCCCACACCCAGCACCACGCGCGTTGGAAACGGCAACTGGCTCTCGCTCAGCTTGCCCTGCATCCCGCGGATGATCCGCGGCACGATGTATCCCGCAATCACGCCGATCGCCGAGGCGATGAGCACAAAGAGAATCGCCGGATAGATCGAGCCATTCACGAGCGCACGGCGCAGCTTGATCTCGCGATCCAGCAGGTTGGCGGTCTGTTCCAGGATCTCGCCCAGTCGCCCCGACACTTCGCCAGCGCGGATCAAACTGACGGTCAGTTCGCCGAAGGGCTTGCCGACCTTGGCGCAGGCGTCGCCCAGGCTCTTGCCGTGTTCAACTTCGTGCACGATCGCGCCGACGACGGCCTTCTGCCCCGGCGCCTTGATCTGACGCTGGATCGTCTTGAGCGCCTGCACGAGGGGCAAACCCGCCTGCACCGCCGTCGCCAACTCGCGGACGAAGGTGGAGAGTTCACTCTTGCTCATCTTCCCGCGCACGGGCGCGGCTGGCTCACTTGCGGCGGAAGACGGACGCGACTCGATGATCAGTTGCGATGATGAATCGGCCTGGCTCTTCTTCGCCTCGCGATCGCTGATCGGTTCGACCTTGATCGGAGTGATGCCCCTTGTGCGCAGCAGGCGAACCGCCGCGGCACGGTCGGGGGCCTCGATCACCGCCGAGGCGTTGCCTGCGCTGCCGGTGGACATGTGCTCATAGCGGAACGCCGGCATGCGTTAGCTCCCGCTCTTCGCACTCGAGGGCGTCAGCCCCTCGGTGTCTTGTGTGGCGCGGAGCACTTCGTCGACGGTGGTCTGGCCCTGAGACGCCTTGATCAATCCGTCGTGGCGCATGGTGACGTGGGCCGCGTCGGCGGTGGCGAGGATTTCATACGCCGCGGTCCGACGCTCGGTGATGCCCTGGCGCATCGCGGGCGTGGTCATGAGCACTTCAAAGAAGCCAAGCCGGGACTTGTATCCCGAGTTGTCGCACTTATCGCACCCACCGGGCACGTATCCCATGCCATTGGTGAAGAGTGCCTGCTCGCGAGCCGTCAGACGATGACGCACCGTTTCGCCGAGTGGCGCGGGTTTCTTGCAGTTCTGGCAAAGTTTGCGGCCCAGCCGCTGTGCGAGGATGCCCTCCAGCACGCTCGCCACAAGGAACGGCTCGACATCCATGTCCAGCAAGCGCCCGATCGCGCCCGCCGCGTCGTTGGTGTGCAGGGTGGAGAAGATGAGGTGGCCGGTCAGCGCGGCACGCACGGCGATGTCCGCCGTCTCGTTGTCGCGAATCTCGCCCACCATCACCACGTCCGGATCCTGACGCAGGATCGAGCGGAGGCCGCTGGCAAAGCTCAGCCCGCGCTCCGGGTTCACGGGAATCTGGTTCACCCCCGTCAGCTCGTACTCCACCGGGTCTTCGATCGTGATGATCTTCAGCGAAGGGTCATAGAGCTTTGTCAGCGCGGCGTAGAGCGTTGTCGTCTTGCCCGAGCCGGTCGGACCGGTGACGAGCACCATGCCGTGCGGCAGGTCGATCAGCCGCTGGATGTTCACCTGATCCTGCGTGCGGAATCCGAGCGCGACCAGATCGAGCTTGACGGCTTCTTTGTCCAGAAGACGCATCACCACGCTCTCGCCGTAGATCGTGGGCACGGTCGACACGCGGATGTCGACCTTGCGACCCTCGAATCGCAGCGTGATGTGCCCGTCCTGAGGCACATAGCGCTCGGCGATGTTCATCCCCGCCATGATCTTGATGCGGCTGGTGATCGCCGGCTGCAGCGCCTTGGGCGGCGAGTTCCTTTGGCGTAGCAGGCCATCGACGCGATACTTCACGCTCAGCGACTTCTCAAATGGCTCAACGTGGATATCGCTCGCCCGCTCTTTGATCGCTTCCAGAATGATCAGGTTGACGAGGTTGATCAGCGTCGGCTGCTCGGCCATCCGCTGCACGTCGTCGGCATCCACGGCTTGCAGGTTGTTGATCAGCTCGTCTTCGTCGGGCGCGCCGCCGCCAAGCCGCTGGGCCATTTGCGCCGCTGTTGCGCCATAGGCCGTGCGCAGGAGAGAGTCGTAGAGGTCCTGCGTCACGCCGCGACGCTCAACCGCACGCCCGCTGACGCCTGACAACTCGTCGGCCGAGGCAAAGTCGCTCGGGTCGTGCATCGCGACCAGAAGGACGTCGTCGCCCTCAAACGCATAGGGCACGGCCCGCAGACGCACGGCATCGTCCGCGCCGATCAAACCCGCGGCGGCAGGATCCACCTTCGGCTGCTCGGTGAGCATGGCAAAGCCGTGCTCCGCAGGCGAGCCGTTTGGCCCGGCTCCGGTGATGCTGCTCCCGCTGATCGGCGCGGTGGTCAAGGCGTTGGACTCCTCCGTGATTCACGAACCGTGCGTTTGTCGTCCGTGCACTCTTTGACGCGGAAACTCTGACTCTGGCAGCGACCTTATCGGCGACCGCCGCCAAAGCCCTGAAACTGCTGGCTCTCGCGGCGCGGAAGCCGATCCATCTGATCCTCGTTCAGCAGGGCCTTGAGCTTTTCCATCATGTCCGAATCCAGCTTGCGGCGGGCCTTGCGGATCTCGGCCAGCTCGGACTTGTCGTTGGAATCATCGCCGCCGCGGGCCATGCGCATCCAGCCCTGCATCATGTCGTCGCCACCGCCGTCTTTCTCGGCATCGGCCTGCAGGCGGGCCCACTTGTCGTTCATCGGGCCGGCCTCGCGCTCATACTTGGCGGCCATGTCCGCGATCTGGGCCTTGGCCTCGGTCGCAAGGTCGCTGAACTCGCCGGCCGCCTTCAGGCATCGATCGATGTGCGATTCACGATAGATATTCGGGAACTTCTCGCGCTTCACCCGGTCGCCGAAATCATCACGCTCATCTTCGGGCAACGCGGCCTGCACCACGGTTGAGAATCGCTCGTTGATGTCTCGCACTTTGATGCCGCTCTTGCGCAGGTCGCCCATGAGTTGCTGCAGCTTCTCAAAGTCCATGTTCATCCACCCGCCGCCGCCGCCCCCTCCGCCGCCGCGGGTGAGGTTCTGCATCTGCTCGCCGATGTCCTTTCGGCGGGTGTCGCGCTCTTGGATCGCCGCGTCCATCTCCGCCTCATACCGGTCCAGCGCCTGGGTCACGCCCTCGGGCGTCTTGGCCATGTCCATGGCCGCGACCAGCTTCACGATGTCCATGCTCTCGCCGGCGAGCATGCCGACGGGGAGCGAGCGGTTGCGACGATTGGCCCGCTCGACGCTCGTCCATCGCCCGGCCTGCTCGGGGGTGAGCAGGGCCTTCATGTCGCCCATGAACGACTTTTCCAGCTCTTCGCTGCGCTTCTGGAACTTCTCGACGAGAACTGGGGACTCTTTCTGGAAAATCGAGGGATCACGGGAATCCTCGAACTCCTGGCGGAGCCGCTCAAACCCGTCGCTCATGGCCTTGGAGGCCTTGGCGTGATCCGCGGCATAGGCCTCGTGCAGGTCCTTGATCGTGGCGGTCTGCGTCTCGTCGAGTTTGAGCAGCTTGCCGTACTGGATGACGTCGGCGCTGGAGATGGCCGTGGGCATGCCCATGCCGCCGCCCATGCCCATGCGCATCTGCGCCTGAGCGACGGGCACAAGGGGACTTGCGGTCAATAGACCAAGCCCGAGACAGACCCCAGCCACCAACGCCCAGACCTTTGTTCGCTTCAACGCCATCGTTCAACTCCCTGGCCATACGGCTCAACCCGACGCTTCGACACCCGGTCACGAGTTCGACGATTGAAGTCCGATCGGCGCACGGGCAATCAGTATCTGAGAATACCGACGAAATCGTCGTCGGCTTCTGAGAATCTGCGTGGGCCGACCGATCCCATGACCTTCTGACGCAAAGATGCCGAAGTTGCGAAAATCCGTCAGGACCGACCGGGCGCCGGGGTTTCGGCGGGCTGCTGACGCGGGCGACGCCGTGGTTGGGCGTTTTCCGCCCCACCGCCACCACCCCCGCCACCGGCCGCGCCGCCCCCTTCTCCGCCGCGATCGCGACGGGGGCGTTCTTCGCCGTCGTCGCCGCCGGCGCTGGGGAGCTTGGCTTTCTGCTCTTCGGTCAGAAGGGCCTGAATCTTCTCAAGGGCGGCCCGTTCCAGACCGCGACGCTCGTCGCGGAGTTTGCTGGTCTCTTCGTTGTCGAACATCCCGCCCGCACCGCCACGACCGCCGCCACCCCCCTGACCGCCACCGCCGCGGCCGAAGCGTCCCATGATGTCGGCGGTGGTGATCGTCTCTTCACGAGCGGTGTACGCGACTTCCAGCTTCTGATTGATCGCCCCCGCTTCGCGGCTCAGTCGGCCCTTGATGTCGGCGATCGACTGCTTCTGGTCCGCGGAGAGGTCGGGGAGCTTCTCCACGGCGTCGAACGTGCGGGTCGCGATCGTCGGGCGATAGATCGCCGGGAACGATGCCCGCTTGATGGCGTCCTGAAACTTGGCCTTGGCGGCTTCGTCAGCGATTTGGCCCTCGACCTGGCGGACGTACCGCTTGTTGACATCACGGACTTTCATCGAGGCCGCACGGCCCTGATCCATGATTTTCTGGATCGCCTCGGGATCGCCGCCGGTCATCATGTCGCGGAAGGATTCCTGGGCCTTGTCGTAGGCCTCGTTGCGAATCACCAGCTCGCGATCCAGATCGACGCTGTACTGCTCGAGCGTGGTGCTCAGCGATTTGGCCTGCTCGGGGGGAAGCTTCAGGTCTTCCACGATGCGAACCAGGTCCAGCCGCTCACCGGACATCATGCCCCGGCCAACGCTGGACTCACGCCGACGCATCCGCTCGATCCCCGGCCACTTCTCGGCCTGGGCCGGAGTGAGCGCGGTCTTGACATCATCAAAGAACGCGGACTCGGCCTTGTTCCGCTGGTCGCGGAGCTTCTGCATCTCATCGCGCAGATCGGCCCATCGAGCCGGATCATCCCGCGCTTCCTCACGCAGGTCCTGCAGCTTCTGCTGGGCTGACTTCACCGAGGCCTCGTAGTCGGCCTTGTAGGCGTCGTACAGGTCCATCACGGCGGTCTTCTGGGCATCATCGAGCCCGAGCAACTCGGCGTATCGACCCATCTGGTCCTTGGAGACGCTGGTTTCGAACACGCGTCCCATGCCGCCCATCATGCCGCCCCCCCCACCGCCGCCGCCACCGCCCTGCCGACGCGGACGCTCGCCACCTGCGCCGGGCTGGTTCCCGCCACCACCAGCGGGCTGATTCTGAGCGAGAACGAGCGATCCGACCGACATCGCGGCGACCGCCGAGATCAGCATGAAGCGAGCAGACTGGCGCATGAGAACCTTCCTGTGAATGAGAACACTGCCGGCGCAGCCTCTGCCGAGCCGAATGCACCAAGGGTCAACGAACCGAAACCGGGCCTATTGCACCAACCCGTTCACGGAGCCCGACCAGACCCAGGGGTTTTCGATCGGTCATCATCTGTACGAAGGCATCAAACAGATACCCCGCATCATGCGGCCCCGGGGAGGCCTCGGGATGGTGCTGGACGGCGAACATCAGCCGATCCGGATGGGCAAACCCGGCCACCGTGTGGTCATTCAAGTTGATGTGCGTGACTTCGGCACCCACCTTTTTCAGGGACTCCGGATTGACGGCGAAACCATGGTTTTGGCTGGTGATCTCCACGCGACCCGTAATCAGGTTGAGCACGGGCTGGTTGAGGCCGCGGTGACCGAACTTGAGTTTGTAGGTCTCCGCTCCCAGAGCAAGGGAGAGGAGTTGGTGCCCGAGGCAAATACCGAAAGTGGGGATGCCCTTGCCTGAACCACCAACGACGTCCCGCAGCGTTCGGATGGTGGCATCGACGGCGGCCGGGTCGCCGGGGCCATTGGAGATGAAGAGGCCGTCGGCTTGGCCGGACTCAAAGCGGCGCTTGATGTCGGCGGCTGAGATGTCGTGGGGGACGACTTCGACGTCGCAGCCGCGGTCGGCGAGGTTGCGGAGGATGTTGCGTTTGGCTCCACAGTCGAGGGCGAGGACTTTGAATCTTCGGCTTTCACGGCTCTGGAGAGGCGTGTCGCGGTTCAGGCGGTCGGACCACTCGCCGAGGGTTTCGGACCATTTCAGGGGGCTGTTGCAGCCGACGTTGGGCACGAGGTTCGCGCCGTTCATGTTCGGCGCGTTCTGGGCGGCGGCGACGAGTTGGGCGTCGGAGAGCTGGGTTTCGGGGATGTCGGTGATGATGCCGTTCATCACGCCTCGGACGCGGAGGCGACGGGTGAGGGCGCGGGTATCAACGCCGTCGAGGCCCAGAACACCGTTCTTGGCGAGATAGTCGGAAAGGTCGGTGGTGGCGCGGAAGCTGGAGACGACGCGGCTGAGTTCTCTGACGACAAAGCCCGAGGCCTGAACTTTGACGCTCTCGACGTCTTCTTCGTTCACGCCGGTGTTGCCGATGAGCGGCGCGGTCATGACGAGGATCTGGCCCCAGTAGGAAGGATCGGTGAGGGCTTCCTGATAGCCGCTCATCGCGGTGTTGAAGACCACCTCGGCGGCCTGGGCGATGGAGCGGTTGACGGCGCCGAAGGCGGTGCCGTGAAAGACCGAGCCGTCCTCGAGAGCGAGGCGGCCGGGACGATCGAGAGAAGCGGGTGTATTCATGTCGGATTCGAGTGTAGGGAAGGGATGGGGAGAGGTGAAGAGACCTGCAGGGGAAGAGGTCGAGAGGCGGAGAGGCGGAGAGGTCAAGAAATGGGAACGCGGCGGCGGCGTGTTTGGAGCGCACTGGGGTGCAACGATGCCTTGTGAACGCAGATGGACTGTTCGGGACGGCTGAGTCGCCCCCTTCGCACGGGACGTGGACGTATCTGCGCGTCGCGGTTGAGCGTGGCGTGGATCGTGTGAAGGGTGACGGGCTGCTGGGGGCGGATGCCGCGCTGACGTATCGCTCGAGCGAACCGGTGCTGGTGGGACGACGCGTGGAAGTGCCGCTGGGCCGGGGGAACACATCGTCGGCGGGGATCGTGATTCAGGCCGGTGGTGAGGAGCTTTTGGGCGGGTATCCGGCCCACAAGGTGAAGAGCATTCTGCGCGACACGGGCGCCGGGTTGTCGCCGAAGTTGGTGGAACTGGCGCGGTGGATCAGTACCTATTACGTCTCGCCGCTGGGTATGGTGCTTTCGGCGATGCTGCCCGCGGCGGTGAAGAAGCGGACGGGGCTGCGGCTGGTGACACTGATCGACCGCGCGAGTGTTGAGGACGAAGTGCGTGTGCTGGGGAGCGCGAAGCTGACGCCGAGCGTGCGCGAAGCGTGGGAGCATGTGCTCAACGCGGGGCGGGAGGGGTTCCCGATCGCGCCGGAATCGCTCGCAGGGCGCATCGGGAGCAAGACGCTCGGGCCGATCAATAAGCTGGTGGCGATCGGGTTGCTCAAGGAATGCGAGGTCGAAGATGTGCGCGAGCGCGGCGGCGTTTCGACGCAGATGGGGATCGAGCAGGCCGACGCGAAGGGCGGAGCCGCGATGGATGCGCATCGCCCGACGCCGACGAATCAGCAGCAGCTTGTGATCGATGGAATCTCTGAATCACTCGGGCGATTCGGGGTGCATCTGCTGCGTGGGATCACGGGGTCGGGCAAGACCGAGGTGTATCTGCGTGT
This sequence comes from Phycisphaerales bacterium, assembly GCA_019750095.1. Classification (GTDB taxonomy): domain Bacteria; phylum Planctomycetota; class Phycisphaerae; order Phycisphaerales; family UBA1924; genus UBA4658. The sequence goes on along the minus strand of JAIEOW010000063.1, from coordinate 33,472 downwards.
GCTGGAGCGTGTGCTGGAGCAGGGCGGGACGGGGCTGGTGCTCGTGCCGGAGATCTCGCTGACGCCGCAGACGGCGGGGAGATTCGTCGAACGCTTTCGCACGGCGGGCGTCGCGGTGCTGCACTCAGGCCTGAGCGCGAGCCAGCGGCACCGCGAGTGGACGCGGGCGGCGAGCGGGGCGGCGCGCGTAGTGGTCGGAGCGCGCTCGGCAGTCTTCGCGCCGCTGGAAAATGTCGGGCTGATCGTCGTCGATGAGGAACATGCGAGCGATTACAAGCAGGATCAGTTGCCGAGGTATCACGGACGCGATGTGGCGATCAAGCGCGGGCACATGGAGGCGTGTCCGGTGATCCTTGGGTCGGCGACCCCGAGTTTGGAGAGTTGGGTGAATGCGGCGGGGTCTGGGGTGGCGCGGGAGGAACCACCAAGGCACACAGGCGGGACGCCTGTGCCACCAAAGACACCGGCGGCCTCAGCGGGGAAGTATGCGCTCTGGGAACTCACCGAGCGTGCGGCGGGCGGACGATTGCCGCGGGTAGAGATCGTGGATCTTGCGGACGAACGGCGCATGCGGGTGCGGATGTCGCCGCCGGCGGAGAAACGCAACGCACACCTGCACCTGATCGGGCCGACGCTGGAAGCGGCGATCGGCGAGACGATGAACGCGGGCGGGCAGGTGCTGCTGCTGCTGAATCGACGTGGATATGCGGCGTATATCGCGTGCTGCGACACGACATGCGGGTGGATCATGGTCTGCGATGATTGCGATGCGAAGATGGTGCAGCATCGCGTGATCGCCGGGCAGACGCCGCCCAAGGGCGTGGTGCGGTGCCACCATTGCCTGGCGCAGAAGCTGATGCCGGAGAAGTGTCCGACGTGCGGACAGAAGTTGATCGCGCTCGGGCACGGAACGCAGAGCGTGGAGATGGAACTGGCCAAGAAGTTTGCCTCGCACCTTGGCGAACCGATCGACAACGGGCCGGATGAACCGCCGACGGTGCCGGGGTTGCTTCGTGCCGACGGCGACACGATGGCGTCGGCCAAGGACTGGTTCAACTCGCTGGGCCGATTTGCTTCGGGCGAGGTGCGTGTGCTGGTAGGAACGCAGATGATCGCCAAGGGGCTGGACTTTCCCAACGTGCGATTGGTCGGGGTGATCAATGCGGACACGGCGCTCAGCGTGCCGGATTTTCGTGCGGCGGAACGCACATTTCAGCTTGTGAGCCAGGTGGCCGGGCGGGCCGGACGCGGAACGCACGCGGGACGGGTGATCGTGCAGACGTTTGATCCGCAGGCCCCGGCGATCGTGCACGCGTCGGAGCACGATTATGTGAGCTTCGTGCGCGATGAGCTTGCCGTGCGGCGAGAGGCCGCGCTCCCTCCGATGGTGCGGATGGCGCGGGTGGTGGTGCGGGATCTGGATCTGGGCAAGGCGGAGGTGCACGGGAAGAAGATCGCCGAGGCCCTGCGAGCGGGGGCAAAGGCACGCGGGATGGAGCATCGGGTGCGGATCGAAGGCCCCGCCCCCGCGCCGATCGCGCGGATCGCTGGGCAGCATCGGCTGGGGATCGAGCTGTACTCCCCGGCGCGAATGCTGATTCAGGAGTTGCTGGCCGAGGCACGGGCGAAGGGGCTGTGCACGAGCGATGCGCACACGGCGGTGGATGTGGATCCGATTGCGATGGCGTGATCGCGGGAATCGCCAATCGGGAATCGGGAATCGGGTTTCTAAGAGGCGAACACTGGGTGTCGGGATGTGGTTATGCTCGGGGCATGCTTGTGTATTTGAACGGGCGCGTGTTGCCGCGGCGTGAGGCGCTGATTGACTGCTTTGATCGCGGGTTCATTCTCGGCGACGGGGTGTATGAAGGGCTGCGGGCGATACCCGCCGACGACAGCGGGCGTGCACGGGCGCGGATCGTCGGGCTGAAGAGGCATGTTCGACGGATGCAGCTTGGGCTGGATGCGACGAAGATCGACGTGGATGCTCGCGTCTTTGAAGGTGCGACCGACGAGCTGTTGAGTGCCAGCGGGCTGACCGATGCGTTTGTGTACTGGCACGTGACGGGCGGGGTGCCGGGGGAGCATGACCCGGTGCGATCGCGCGTGCCGGGAAAGGGCGTGACGCCGACGGTTTTTGCGTATGCCGAGCCGAGGCCGGGGATGGAGACCATCGTTGAGCCGCCGGCGAAGAAGGTGATCACATGTCGCGATGTGCGATGGGAGCTTGGGTGGCTGAAGTCGATTTCGCTGATGGGCAATGTTTGGGCGGCGAAGCTGGCCGCCGAGCATGGGGCGGATGAAGCGATCCTGATTCGTCATGCCGATGGGGGCGGAGCGGGCGATGCGATGCACGGCGGCGTGGTGAGCGAAGGGCTGGCGACGAACGTGGTGCTGGCGTTGCCAAAGGGTGATGGCGGGACGGAGGTGGTGACGCCCTCGCTCGAAAGTGCGCCGATGCTCGCGGGCGTGACGCGTGACCTGGTAGTGTCGTGGGCGCCGGAGATCGTGCAGCGGCGCGTGCTTGCGGAAGAACTGGAACTGGCCAGCGAGATCATGCTGCTGGGGACCACGACGTATGTGTCAAGCGTGGTGGCGATGAACGGCCGGATGGTGGGCGATGGGCAACCGGGGCCGGTGGCGCGGCGGCTCTTGCGGGTGCTGAAAGAGGGCATCGCGGCGGGGCGGGATATCGAGGCGTAGCGCTTGCGATAGAACGGGCGGTCAGCGCATCTGCGTAGAGGGCTCGCCGGCACAATCGCGGAAGACGAGCGTGGTTTGCTGGGCGATGCGGACGATCGAGGCGCACTGGCCGCTGTCGCGCAGAACGTCGAGCAGTTCGTCGTCGGTGATGACGCGCACGAGCGATGCGCTGCCGGAGTCGATCAGCGGGCGCGAGTGGGCCGTGTTTGCTTCGGAGAGCGTGCGAACGGATGTCGGTTCGTTCGGGTCGATGAGCATCCGGATGAACGATGGCTGGTGTGCGATTGTTTGTTCTGGAGCGGGTGCGGGGCCGGCTGGGGGGACGGGATCTGCCGGCGTGTGGTTCTTGTCGCTCGTGATGTTCTTTGGGGCAGGCCCGGTTGGTCGCGTGGGCCAAGCGATCACGAGAATCGTTGTTGCGAATGCGAGCAGCAGCACCGCGGCGATGGCCAGAGTGCGCCGCAGGATGCGCGTTCGGCGGATCGCTGCGGCTTCTTTCAGCATGAGCGCGAGGATGGCGGCGCGGCGATCGTTCTGCTGTGAATCGCGCGGGGTCATGGGTCGAGCTCCTTTCCCTTGAGGCGCAGCGCGTGGAGGATGCGGCGGATCCGGCCGTGGGTCGCGTCTTCGGTGCGACCGGACGCGTCGGCGATGGACCGAACCGTGCGATCATGGGCGAAGCGGTGGCGAAGCAGCGCGGCGTCCTCGGCGTCGAGCTCAACCAGCCGCGCGTTCAGCCAGGCGAGCGTCTCGGCCTGAGCCAGATGATCCGACGAGACCGGTGGTGCAGACGGATTCTCGGCATGTCGCTCGCGGATGGATCGACGGTCGTCGCGGCGGATGCGGTCGATCGCGAGGTTGCAGATGGTGCGCGAGAGCCAGCAGCGCATCGCCGCGGCGGAGTCGATCTCGGGAATGGCGCGGATCACGCGGAGCATGGTGTCTTGCACGACGTCGAGGCAGAAGGACTCGTCTTTTCTGGTGAGGGCACGAGCCGTGGCGAGGGACCAGTCGAACCACTGTTCATAGAACTCGGTGATCGCCGCGGGGTCTTGGCGGCGGATGCCCCGGGAGTGGCGCAGAGCATCGGCTTCGCTGATCGCGATAACTTCTTCGCGGGCGTCCGGCGCGTCGGACAAGAGTGGCTCCGGGGCATCGGGAAGGATGCGGAGAATGGGCACAATGGACAATCGCGATCACTTGGCTGTGGCGGGTGCTCGCTGGGCTTTGAAGGCCTCGAACTCGCGGCGAAGTCGAGCAACTTCATTGCTCAGCATGTTCAGGTCGGCCACATTGTTGAACTGGCCGAGTCGGAAAGCTCTGAGTTGCTGTTCAACCTGCTCCTTCTCTCGATTCACACGGCTCAGTTCTTCCACCGCCTCAGCGAGCGCCTGCTTAGCTTCGGGCGCATCGCCCTTGGAATCGGCTTGGAGCTTGCTGATGCGGTCTCGGATGGTCACGACGAGTCGCATCGCTGTTCTGTGCTCGTCTTCGAACCTGCTCACCTGATCGGCTCGCGACTTCTCGAACTGCCTCTCGCGCTCGGCCTGATCCCGCACCACTCGATCGGCCTCTCGCGTCAAGTTCAGGTCATCCTTTAACTGCTTGATCACGCCCTCGGCAAGATTCAGGTGTTCGCCCGTGCCCTGCACCACCAGCAAGCTCGTTTCGGGATGAATGAGAATCTTCGGCGGGGTTGGCGATGCCACCAGTCTCAGTACCGCCTCGATCGCCTTGGTCACATCATCTTGCGGCAGACGCTTGGCTTCAAGATCGTCGGCGGGCGGATTCACGAGCGTCGCGATGGAATAGGTTCCGACCAGATCGGCACGATCGCTGCGAAGCATCGCCGGCTGACCCGGAAAGGCCATGGCCGGAAGACGCTCGGCTCGGATGGTGTAGCTCTCCGCGCCGCCGTGCGCGAGCGACTGGGTTCGCAACTGCACGCGCTCGTCGCGATCGACGAGGGCGGCGACGATCGCCTCGACCACCACCGTGCTGGATGCCGAGCGCAATCGCACGGGGCCGAGGCGCATCGCCGCGACTTCCGGCGAAGTGATTACGTTGAAGGGGCGACCGGTGGATTCCTGTACCGCCGTGATGTACTGGGCGATCGTGCCTCCGGCAAAGTCCAGATCGATGATCAGCGACTCCTGCCCATCGCCGCGCTGTACGGTTTGGGTGGGGAACGCGCCAGGACCCGGGCGCGGGACAACGGCCGGGGCCTTTGACCGCGACTGCATCGCATCGGGCTGGCCGTCGCCATTCGACGACGGCTGCTCCGACGATGCGCCGACGATCGACGCGTTGGCAAGAACAGCAATCGCTAGGCATGACGCGAGTTTGAGCAAGTGGCGATCCTGGTTGGACATGGATGTACTCCGATGGTTCGAATCGATGAATAGCGGCCATAGTCACAACGCCGCCGAAACCGCTTTCCGCCGCATCATGGTGACAGAATCTGCCAGACGAACCGAGGCGGCTTTCAGGTCTACACTCCGGGTCTAGATTCGGTTCACCGTTCGGACCCCAAACATCATGCACTATCACGCCCACCAACCCATCATCAACGACCTCGAGGCGCGGATTTTGACGATCCGCGACTCTCTTTAACTACGAGCAGAAGCTCAAGGACATCGCCGCGCTCGAAGCTCGGATGGAGGGGGCGGATTTCTGGAACAATCAGAGTCAGGCCCAGAAGATCGTCTCGGAGCTCAAGGGGTTGAAGGCCCAGTTTGAGCCGCTGAAGGGTGTCATCGCGGACTTCGAGGATGCCAAGCTGGGGTACCAGATGGCCAAAGAGGTCGGCGATCAGGACCTGCTCGCCGAGGCCGACGCGAAGCTCTATTCCATGTACGGGGAGCCGGAAAAGGGCATCACCGGGCGCATGGACAAGGTCGAGATGCAGTCATTGCTCTCCGGCAAGCACGATGCGCGGCACTGCTTCCTGACCATCCAGGCCGGGCCGGGCGGCAAAGAGGCCAACGACTGGGTCGAGATGCTCTATCGCATGTACATCTTCTACTGCGAGAAGATGGGCTTTGCGATGGAAGAGGTCTCGATGATCTATGGGGCCGAGGTCGGCATCGACTCGGTGACGATTCATGTCAAGGGGCCGTTCGCGTTCGGCTACCTCAACTGTGAGCGTGGCACGCATCGGCTGGCACGCGTGTCGCCATTCAACGCCGAAGGAAAGCGGCAGACGTCGTTCGCCACCGTCGACGTGATCCCGGAGTTTGACGAGAGCAAGGTCGAGATTCCCGACAAGGACATCGAAGTCGTCGCCTTCGTCCGCGCCAGCGGCCCCGGCGGACAGAACGTCAACAAGGTCGCCTCGGCGATCCGCATCACCCACAAGCCCACCGGCATTCAGGTGACCGCGAGCACCTATCGCGACCAGCCGCAGAACAAGAAGCAGGCCCTCAGCGTGCTCATGGCCAAGCTCGAGCAGATCGAGGAAGAAAAGCGGGCGAAGGAACTCACCGCGGCGACCGGCGGCGCGATGGACATCGGCTGGGGGAGTCAGATCCGCTCATACGTCTTCTACGACTCGCGCGTGAAGGACCATCGCACGGGGTACGAGGATCGGGACTATGAGGCCGTGCTGCGCGGCGAGTTGCAGCCGTTCATCGATTCCGAGTTGAAGCGGCGGCGCAAGGAGAAGACCGAGCCGGTCCGAGCATGACGCATGTCCTCTCCAGTACCGACAACACCGGCGGGCTTGGCAAGCGGAACGCTGCCGCCCCTGCCTCATCTGGCCGCGCTGGAAGCGGAATCGCTGCACATCATCCGCGAGGTTGCGGCGGAGTTTGAGCGGCCCGCACTGCTGTTCTCCGGCGGCAAAGACTCGATCGTGATGGTGCATCTTGCGTGCAAGGCGTTCTATCCCGCGCCGCCGCCGTTCCCGCTTTTGCACGTGGACACGGGTCACAACTTTCCCGAAGTGATCGCGTACCGCGACGAGATGGTCACACGGCTGGGCTTGCGTCTGGTCGTTGGCCACGTCGAAGACGCCATCCGCCGCGGGCTTGTGCTTGAAGAACCAGACACAAGCGGCGCGACCCCGAGTCGCAACCTGGCACAGATCCCGACATTACTGGAAGCGATCCGCGAGCACCGCTTCGACGCGCTCTTTGGCGGCGCACGCCGAGATGAAGAGAAAGCCCGGGCCAAGGAGCGCATCTTCTCGTTTCGCAACGCCATGGGCCAGTGGGATCCGCGCAACCAGCGTCCAGAACTGTGGAATCTGTACAACGCGCGGATCAAGCGTTCGACGCTTGCCAGCGACGAAGGTGAGCACATCCGCGTGTTCCCGATCTCCAACTGGACCGAGATCGACGTGTGGGAGTACATCGAGCGCGAGCGGATCGGCGTGCCGAGCATCTACTACTCGCACGAGCGTCCGATCGTCATCCGCGCCGGTCGCATCTGCCCGGTGTCGGATTTCTTCCCGGCCCGCGCTGGGGAACGGGTGGAGACGCGCACCGTCCGCTTCCGCACCGTGGGAGACATGACGTGCACCGCGGGTGTCGACACGCCTGGCACCTCGCCCCAGGACATCATCGCCGACATCATCGCGTCGCCCATCAGCGAGCGCGGTGCCCGACTGGACGACACGTTTAGCGAAGCTGCGATGGAAGACCGCAAGAAGGAGGGCTACTTCTGATGCCCCCCACTTCCTCGCCGATCGATCAGCACTCGCCCGCTTTGCCGAACAGACCCGTCGTGATCGACGCCCAAAGCATGAGTTGCTCTTTCGCTCGCGGTGAAGACCTCGGCATCCTCCGGCTCATCACCTGCGGCTCGGTCGACGACGGCAAATCCACACTCATCGGGCGCTTGCTGCTGGACACCAAGCAGCTCCGCCGAGACACGCTCGAGGCGATCGATCGCACCAGCAAGGCCCGTGGCGGGTCGACGCTTGATCTTGCACTGATCACCGACGGCCTGCGTGCCGAGCGTGAACAGGGCATCACGATCGACGTCGCGTATCGATCGTTCTCCACGCCGCGCAGGCGGTTCATCCTGGGCGACACGCCCGGGCACGTGCAGTACACCCGCAATATGGCCACCGCCGCGAGCACGGCCGACGCGGCGATCATCCTCGTCGATGTGCGCCAGGGCGTGGTCGAGCAGACGCGCCGGCACGCGTGCATCGCCGTGCTGCTGGGCGTGCGCCACCTGATCGTCTGCGTGAACAAGATGGACCTGATCGGGTTTGATCGGGCACAGTTCGAGCGCGTGCGCGAAGACTTCACGCGTTTCGCTTTGGCCACCGAGCCCGACGGCTCCGGACCACTCGCCGCTCGGGCCGAGACCACCTTTATTCCGATCTCCGCGCTGCGGGGCGATCACGTCGCCGCAGGTTCGAGTGCGATGCCCTGGCACGCCGAAGGCGGCGGCCCCACGCTGCTCTCGCATCTGGAATCTCTTCCCGATCACGCGGCGGACGAGGGCACGCTCTCGCGCTTCTGCGTGCAGTACATCATCCGGCCCCAGACCTCGCAGCACCACGACTATCGCGGCTACGCGGGACAGATCGCCTCCGGCTCGCTGCGCGTGGGCGATTCCATCACCGCGATGCCCAGCGGCCTGCGTTCGCGGATCACTCGCATGCACGTCGGCACCGAGTCCCTCCCCGCGGCACGCGCCCCGCAATCCATAGCGATCGAGCTCGCGGATGATCTCGATCTGACGCGCGGCGAGCTTCTGGTGCCGGAAAACGCGCCGAATCCGCCGCGTGTCGCGGGCACGCTGGAAGCAACGCTGGTCTGGATGTCGCCTCAGCCCCTCACCCCCGGCAAACGCTTGCTAGTCAAGCACACCGCACGAACCATCACGGGCGTGGTGAAGACGATCCAGCACCGACTCGACATGACCACGCTGCAGCGTGTTGCCGCCCCGCCCACGCTCGCGCTCAACGAGATCGGGCAGGTCACCATCCGCCTCGGTCAAGAGATCGCCTGCGACGCGTATCGCATCTGCCGAGGCACCGGGGCGTTCATCCTGATCGATGAGCAGACCAATAACACGGTGGCGGCGGGCATGATCGTCTGATCGGCGGCAACCGTCGTGGTTGACCTGAGCCGCTGCCGGATTCTTGCGATCTGAACCGCCTCACCGCGTATTGGCAACAATTCGAGCGTCAGCGCGCAATCCGACCGCTCGGCCTCCGACTCTCTGTCGAGGAGCCCACATGAGCACCCCGACACTCCAAACCCCGCTGAACCTGGATGATCTCGCCGCACTGCGCCTGTTTGCAAGCACGGGTGATCCGCGCGCGTTCGAGGCGATCGTGCACCGCTATCAGGGCATGGTGCTCGCCGCGTGCGAGCGCACCACGCGCAGCCGCGCCGATGCCGAAGACGCGGCCCAGGAAACGTTCCTCAAGCTCGCCCGGGGCGCTGGCGCGATCCGAAGCAACGCCGCCGCGTGGTTGCATGCCTGCGCCATACGCACGTCGATCGACTTGATGCGTAAACGCGGCACATCAACCCGTGCCGAGCATGCCGCCTCTGTCAGTGATGCATCAGACGAGAACGTGCCCGGATGGCGTGAGCTCAAGCCGCTGCTTGATCAGGCCCTCGCGGAGCTCAGCGAGAGCGATCGCGAACTGATCGTGGTGCGATTTCTCGTCGGGCGCCTCGAGATCGACATGGCAAGAGAGGCTGACTGCTCGCCGGGAACGATGCACCGACGCATCGATCGTGCTCTGGACAAGCTCCGGAGCAGGATCGCTTCCGCAGGACTCGCCATCGGCGGAGCGGCGGGGCTGAGCGCCGCGCTGGCTGCAGCGAGCTCTCAATCGCCCGCTCCCGCGCTCACACGATCGCTCATGGAGATCGGCCTCGCCAACATCACCACGCCCGCATCCGCCGCGCTCTCGGGCAAAGCACAGGGCGGCACGCTGCTCATCGTTGGCGCAAGCACGCTCGCGCTCGCAAGCGTCATTGCGGGAATAACAGGGTTTGGAATGTTCGGCGGAGACCCAGCACCGGCGACGACCGCCACCACGACACCGACGGTCATGCGGGCCGAACGTGCCACGGCCACAGAAAGCGCCCAGCGGCTCGTTGAAGGCACGATCGATGATCGCCCGCACTCCACGTTGGAGTGCGACGGCTCGACGCTGCGCGTGGCCACGTCTGCAGACGACGGCGGACCTGGGATGGACGTCATGACCATCAACATCGAATCCGCATCCGGCAAGGCGAAGAACGCCAAGGTCACCATGCGGTTCGTCTCGCTCCGCCCGGCGTCCGACAAGCCCAGCGGACTCCAGGAGTTTGTCGGGCAAACCTGGACGGGCGAGTGCCGGATCGTGGGCGACCGCGTCGATCTCGTTCTGAATGACCCCAAGACTCCAGAGAGGCAACTCCGCTGGGGAGGTCGGCGAACGTCGACAACAGTGGCCGAGCCCGCGAAGCCAGCGAGCGTGAAGCCGCCGCTGCCGGAACTCGTCGGTTCCTGGCGGGAAGTCCCAGACTGGTCGCTCTTCATGGGCAAGGACGAGATCACCGTCAAGAGCGGCAACTACGAGGTCATGCGCCTTCGCATCGAAGAGTGGACCCCAGTCGATGAGCACGCGAAAGTCAAAGTCTTCGCCGCCAGATACATGAATGCGGAGCTCATCGGCGTGCGGTTCTGCATGCTCGTGCGCAAGACGACCGACGGATACACGCTTGCGCTGCCAAACTCGCCCACAGCAAAGCTGAACGAGTTCCCTGCGAGCGTCGAGCCCACTCCGGGCTCTCGGATCGCCGTGCTGCGATTCAGCAAGGAGGGCAAATGATGCCCCCGCACACACTTGCTGCATCGCACAAGCGTCACGGCTTCACGCTCATCGAACTGCTCGTGGTCATCGCGGTCATCGGCGTGCTTCTCGGTATTCTTCTGCCGACCCTTGCCGCGTCGCGCAAGCGCGCTCGCGATGTGGTCTGCATGTCGCAGGCCCGCCAGATCATGACCGCGATGAACGCCTTCGTAGCGTCCAACAAGGGCCGACTTCCGGAGAATCGCCCGCTCATCAACGATGGCGAGCACATCACCTGGCGATACCTCTTCCTTCGCAATGGCTACATCGGACAGGATCAAGCCTGGATCTGCCCGTCTCATCCGGGCCAACCGCCCGCCGGTGAGCAGGGCATGATTGACAACGGCACGCGCTGTGCCGGCGACATCCCCTCAAGCTTCGCGATCAACGGCCATGTCGTCTGGCGCGAGCGCAAACGCACCGATGAAGCGGATCAGGCCGACACCGCCATCGCCCGTCCCAGCCACACCCTGCTCCTCGCCGAGACCGCCGCGGCGTTCCCCGATATTCGCGTCATCAACAGGATCGTCGCCAGTGAGTTCGGCCCCGATGGCGGTGGTGCATTCGGCTACTGGCATCAGTTCCGCGGCACCTACGCCTTCATGGATGGTCACGCTGAGCAACTCGGTTTCCTTTCCACCGGCAACCCCGACTGTCGCTGGCACAATGGCCGCGATCTGACTCCGGACCCGATCAACCCCCAGCCAAACGCCGAGATCGGCCCGCACGCCCATCCCGATTGGGAACTGCTGGTCCCCAAGATGTACCTGAAAGCCCGCTGAACTGGCCGGATTCGCCGATCCGGCCTATCCTCTCGACCCATTGCAAAACGGGCTACAAGCGGGCGTTCGATCGCCCCCCCGTCAAGGATGGTCCAGTTTCAGAAAGGGTGGCTGTCCATGTACGCCATCATTAACGAGTCCGGCGGCCAGCGCCGCGTGGTTCAGGGTGAAGAGTTCCTCGCCGACCTCATGCAGGCCGGTTCCGCCGAGGTCGGCAAGACCGTCACCTTCAACGAGGTCCTGGTCGTCGGCACCGCCGGCGGCGACGCCAAAATCGGCAAGCCGTTCGTGGCCGGTGCCAGCGTCACCTGCGAGGTGGTCGAGGCCGTCACCATGGGCCCGAAGCTCTTCGTGCAGTACTTTCAGGCCAAGAAGGGCTCGCGCCGCCGCGTCGGCCACCGTCAGCGCTTCACCAAGCTGAAGGTCACGTCCATCAAGGGCTGATCCCTCCAAGCTTCAAACGAATACACGCATCTGCGACCCTGTCACGCGACAGGGTCGCTTGCTTTTTGGAACTTACTGCCTGGCGGGTGAGACCATTCGTCGAACTCTTGCCCAGAAACCCAGCGACAGCATGATGCTCCCGATCAGCAGGAACGGCACGCCCGCCATGCCGATGAGCGCGAAGCGCCACATGCGATCGCCAACGACCTTTGCGGGCTCGGCGTTCGCTTCGGGACCGGTTGATGACAACGGATCGCTCAGCGCCGAGGAGTACAGCCCGATCAGCTCAAAGAGCGCAGAGCCCAGTCCATACAGGACCACGCCCAAACCTGCGAGAAAAAGCACCATCGCGATTAGCGTGCGCATGCACCACCCCCAGAATCCATCGAACAGCGAGCCGGGGCGTCCTCGCCCCGTTCGTGACTTGCACAAAGCCCATGCCCTGATCGCGGCGTCCTCTGTCCGTTGATGTATCGCACAACGTGCTCAAAGTACTCCGCGTCACGCACCGCCTTGGTTGATCCCCCCTCGCACCACCATCGGGACCCATCTGATCTTGAAGGTGCAAACCACCGCTCATCGAGCACGCGCGTGAGCCATCGCTTCATCCATGCCCGTACCTGCTTGCCATGGATCGACTCGTCGATGCGCACAAGCACATGCACGTGATCCGGACCCGCGGCGCACGTCACAAAATCCCATCCGCCTCGCAGGCACACCTCGGGCATTGCGTCTTCGATGCACTGTCTCTGTTCGGAGCTGAGCACAACAGAGCCCACGCTCATCGCTTCCCGTTCGCGCGTATTGCGTATGGGATCAGGTTTCAAGAACGGCGTCCCGAACCGGTTGTGGTCGCGATCAACGGTCGGGCGATCATCCCCGTGGAGGCGGGCTGCGATGGTGGAGATCGTGATGTGCCAGGCGGTCTTGCCCATGACTCCAGCTCTTCTCGCGCGAGCCGGAGCGTATTCGCCCCGCTCTTGTTCCTGACCCGGACGGGGCGAGTACGCCCCGACTCACTGAGAAAACCTCTGCCTTACTTGCTCACGGTCCGCTGCTCGATCCGCTTCTGCGGCGTCGCCTGGACGATCCGATTCACATAACTCCCCGGAGTGTGCACGATGTCGCCATCAAGTTCGCCGGTCTCGACCAGTTCTTCGACCTCCGCGATCACGAACGCCGCGGCGGTCGCCATCATCGGGTTGAAGTTCCGAGCCGTCTTGCGGAACACGAGGTTGCCGAACGCATCACCCTTCCATGCCTTGACCAGCGCGAGGTGACCGTACAGCCCGGTCTCCAGGACATACGGCCGCGCGTGCGAAGCGGCCAGAGCCGGCGGCGTGCCCGCACCCTTGGCCCCCATCGATCGACCCGCGAACCCATGACCGGGAATCGTCGCGCCGGTAACCCCTTCGCTGGGCCGGAAGAACTCGCGTGTCTCCTTGCCATCAGCGACCAGCGTCCCCGCGCCGGTGGCGGTATAGAACGCCGGAATGCCCGCGCCGCCCGCGCGGATCCGCTCGGCAAGCGTGCCCTGCGGGTTGAACTCCACCTCAAGCTCGCCGGAGAGAAACTGCTTCTCAAAGGTCGCGTTCTCGCCCACATACGACGAGATCATCTTGCGGATCTGCCGCGTCTGCAGGAGCAATCCGAGCCCGAAGTCATCAACGCCGGCGTTGTTGCTGACACAGGTCAGCCCCTTCACGCCGCTTTCGCGGAGCGCAACGATGAGATGCTCGGGGATGCCGCAGAGCCCGAAGCCCCCGACCATCACGGTGATGTCATCGCGCAAAACGCCGAGGGTCTTGAGGTCTTTGAACGCGTCGGCCGCGGAGGCGAAGATCTTGGTATTGCCCATAGCCGCCCACTGTAGGTTCGTATCAGGGAACCCACTCCCCCACTCCCCCGCCCCCCACTCCACCACTCCGTCACTTCGAGAAACAACTGGCCCCGAGCACGCGTACGCGCTCGGGGCCAGCAAAGGGGTCGATTTTGACAATCGATCAGGGGTCGATCAGTTGCGACGACGACGAGCCGCGACCAGACCGCCGAGGCCCAGGAGGGCCGCGGTCGCCGGAGCAGGGACCGTGAAGACGCGGAGGACGACGCCGGAGTTCGTGCCGAGGTTGCGGAGCGAACCCTGGGCGAACTGTCCGCCGTTATCCGTGGTGCCGACGTTTGCAGAGCGGTAGTAGCCAGCGACGGGGCCGTTCACGCTTGTGAGCGCGTTGGTGCCGACCGTCGGTGCCGGAGCGACCGGAGAGCCCGGCGTCGCGCTGGTGCCCGTGATGAGCGAAGTCAGCCCGTTGGGCGAGGTGAAGGTCAGCCCGTTATCCTGGCTGAGGTCATAGGAGAGGACGATGCCGATGCCCGAGGTGCCGGCAACGTTGATCGGGGTGATGCCTGCGCCGCCAACCAGGCCCGCCAAGGGCGGGAAGCCGACCCCGCCGGACGCGCCGGTGGCCGCAAACAGAATCGTGTTGTTCGCAAAGCTGCCAGCGCCGGTGAAGGTGAAGTTCACCGTGCCGCTGCCCGCCAGCCCGCTGAACGCCGGAGCGGTGCCCGCGCCGGTGCCCGGGGTCCAAGTGTTCCAGACCGAGTAGTTGAGCCGGATGATGGTGTTGGCGGAAATAGTGATCGCCGCGCCGGTGGAGTTCACGATGCCGGTATCAAAGCCGGTGATGGTGGTGTTGCTGCCACCGAAGTTCACGACCGCGCCCATTTGGCGGTTGCCAGAGCCAGTCGGGGCGCCGCCACTGGCCGGGATGAACCAGTTCGTGCTGGGCAGACCGGTCATCTGGTCATACGACACCACATCAGCAACGCTGACGCTGGCGACAGCGAGCACGCCCGCCACGCTCAAAATCACAGACGTACGCATTCTTCTCTCTCCTCTGGCTGTTTTCACAGCGATAGCACACGCGGCTGATTCTGGCCGCTCTCAAATCACCAACCATCGCGAACGTTGCGAAGGCCAGACAAAAATCATGAGGTGAATCTTCCTCTCTCCACTCTCCCCGGAAGATTCCGGGTCAGGGCCTAGTCTGCCCCAGACTTGGGGGTTTGTCAACCAGAATACCCTGTCGTTTCCTTGCTTTTCGCTCCTAAGCCATTATGCGACAAGAACATCCATGAGACTGACAGGAGCTTGCTTGGTTGTATTCCGAACAAAACACGATCAAAGCTACTTTTCTGCCGAGACGTAGCAAATCCACGAGGCGCACGACTCGCCCTGCTCAGATGCGGTGAACTCCCCGTTTCCGCCGCCTTCATCATCGTCGCCTTCCCAGTACGCCGTCGTTCGTCGGAACCCCGCCTCCTCAAGCACATCTCGGACTTCGCGGAGGCCCCAAAGCCGCCAGGTGTAGACGAACGCATCCCGCAGCTTGGACCCATCGGGAAACTGGAAGTGGATCTTGCACACCAGCTCGCCCGTGATCGGGTTGTAGCTGTGCTGATCCCAGATGTACGTGAACGGCGTGTTGAAGCCGTGGACTGATGGCTCTCCCTGAGAGGCACGCGGGATCTTCCGGCGCTCCTTGAACAGCTTGAGCGCGTCGAAGCCGCCATAGGCGTCCATGAACAGCATGCCGTCGGGGGCGAGGTCTTCGCGGACGCGCCGGAAATAGGCGAGCAGCGTCTCGCGCTTCTGAAAGATCCAGTACGAGAAGTTCATGGCCAGAACCATGTCGAGCGTGCCGCGGAGGTCGGGGTGTTCCACGAGGACATCCGACTGGCGCAGGTCGATGCGAGCGCGTTGAGATTTGGTGAGCGTGCTGAGGTTGTGGGCCTTTCCCCACTCCAGGGTGGGTGCATCCAGATCCATGCCGATGGCCAGATTGCGCGAGCGCCGACGGACCCATTCGCAGGAGGTGTTGGCGGTGCCGCAGAAATCCTCTCTGAGACGCACGGCTTGTCGGCCTCGGATCGCCGAGAAAGTCTCGTCGACAAAGTCGATCTCCGCCCCCACGCACTGCACGGCACGCTGATAGCAGTCGTGCGGATCGGCCCGCTGGGCGAGTGTGGGCTTGCGAGAAGACGGGCGACGGGCGAAGCGACGGGTGTTTGGCATGCGTGGCTGAGGAAGCGTGAACTGACGGAGGATTTCGGGGCAGAGTGTAACCACTCCCGAACCCCGACCGGTCGGCTGGCGTTCTGTCTCAGATCAAGACCAAGTCTGGTGGCAAACTGGCCGATCTGAAGAGCTCGGGGCACGTGCATACGGACGAGCCGCTGCGCGCCAGGGCATAGCATCTCGACCCCGCGCTCCGGAGCATTCTCGGACGCGGGAACAGGCGTTGAAAGGTGAGGGGCGGGGGCTCCGGTTTTCAGGAGATCGGTTCCATGCGTCTGACCATGGTTGGCACGGGGTATGTGGGTCTCGTGACGGGCGTCTGCCTGTCGAACACCGGCAACGAGGTCATCTGCCTGGACACCGATCAGCGCAAGATCGACGTGCTGCGCGGGGGCGGGTGCCCGATCTATGAGCCGGGGCTGGTCGAACTCATGGAGCGGAACATCGCCGCGGGGCGCCTGAAGTTCTCGACCCACCCCACCGACGCGCACCGCGACGCCGACATGATCTTCATCTGCGTCGGCACGCCCAGCGACGAACGCGGACACACCGACCTGAAGTACATCCAGGGCGCGGCGGACGACATCGCCGACACGCTGAAATCACTCGGGCCGAAGCAGAAGCCGAAGATCATCGTGGTCAAGAGCACCGTGCCGGTGGGCACAACGTTCATGGTGCGGGATCGCATCCGCGCCCGGGTCGGCGCGGACATTCCGTTTGAGGTCGCCGACAACCCGGAGTTCCTGAAAGAAGGCGCGGCGATCGAGGACTTCAACAAGCCCGATCGCGTCGTCGTGGGCGTGGAGAAGGAATGGGTCGGCGAGGCGATGAAGGACCTGTATGACCCCTTCGTCCGCAACGGTCACCCGATCTATGTCATGGACGTGCTCAGCGCGGAGATGGTGAAGTACGCCAGCAACAACTTCCTCGCGACGAAGATCAGCTTCATCAACGAGATGGCGAACCTCTGCGAGGCGTACGGCGCGAACATCAGCCGCGTGCGCGAGGGCATGTGCAGCGACAAGCGCATCGGCAACGCGTTCCTGTATCCCGGACTCGGCTATGGCGGATCGTGCTTTCCGAAGGACACGCTGGCGTGCATCATGATGGGCGACAAGGCGGGCATCGAGGCCACGCTGAGCAAGTCGGTCCACGCGGTGAACCAGAAGCAGCGCGACCGGTTCTTTGACAAGATCCAGGGACACTTCAAGAAAGACGGCGGGCTGACGGGCAAGACGATCGCCTTCTGGGGGATCGCCTTCAAGCCGCGCACCGACGACATCCGCGAGGCCCCGGCCCTGACGCTCATGCGCAAGTCGCTGGGCTTCGGCGCGAAGGTGAACGCATTCGACCCGGTCGCCAACGACAACGCGCGGCAGGAGATGGGCCCGAGCGTGAACATCGTGGAGGACATGTACGACGCCCTGAAGGACGCCGACGCGCTGATCGTGTCGACCGACTGGGACGAGTTCAAGAGCCCCGACTTTGACCGCATGCGGAAACTGATGCGCGGGAAGGCGATCTTTGACGGTCGCAACCTGTACAAGACCTCGCAGATGGCGCAGGCCGGTTTCCACTATTACTCGGTGGGGCGTGCGCCGGTGACGCCGCAGTAGTAGCATTTAGTTCACCACACCCGCATCGCACGACCAGAAACAACGGAGATTCAACGGTCACTCGCCCGCGAGCTCACGAAGCCGGCGCAGGTCGAGCGTGAATCCAGCAATGGCCACGCTGGGAAGGGAGTCGCCGCCCGCGTCTGACACAACAAATAGACCACGCTCCAAGGCGTGCACGCGAACAGAACCCGTGGTCGGATCGACGATCCAGTATTCGAGCACGCCCGCACGCTCGTAATCATCGCGTTTGGTCACGATGTCCGTCTGGGCGTTGGACGGCGAAAGCACCTCGACCACAAGTCGAGGCGCAAAGTCCACGACGCGAGGCCTGGTCGCGTGCTGCTCAACGCTGACGAAGATCAGATCGGGTCGATAGACCACCTTCGTGCTGAGCCGAACATCGACTTCCGAAACGATCCATCCGAGGCGTTTCGGCTCGACATGGCTTCGAACCTGGGTTTCGATGAAACCCCGTACGTCTTGATGTCCAAATGTCGGGCTTGGCGACAAGATCACCACTCCGTCGATAAGCTCGTACTTGTG
The DNA here is from genome assembly GCA_019750095.1 of Phycisphaerales bacterium. Taxonomy (GTDB): domain Bacteria; phylum Planctomycetota; class Phycisphaerae; order Phycisphaerales; family UBA1924; genus UBA4658. The sequence goes on along the minus strand of JAIEOW010000063.1, from coordinate 15,493 downwards.
ACCGTCGGGGGCGAGTCGAAGAAACTCATCTGCGGTCAATCGCAATCCCGAAAACCGGGGCGAAGTCGAGAAGAGATTTGGCGACGCAACAACCATCCCAAACAGTATATGCGCCACTACTCCGCATCATTGATCGCGATTGGCTCGATGTGCTGGACGCATGCCAAGGCGCACAAGCCGACTTCATCTACGCCGATCCCCCCTTCAACACCGGATCCAAGAAGCGAACCCCGCCTGGCGCCAAGAAGCTCCATCGCACCGCGGACGCGTCGTACTCCGATGCGTTCGGTTCGTGTTCCGCGTTCATAGACTGGCTGCGTCCTCGCGTTGAAGCCACGCTCCCACTCCTCAAGCCCACCGGCTTGATTGCCCTGCATCTCGACTGGCGCACCTCTCATCGCGCCCGCGTCATGCTGGACGACATTCTGGGCGAAGATCGGTTTGTGAACCACCTCATCTGGTCCTACGGCCTCGGCGGGTCGTCGCCGCGTCGGTTCGCCCGCAAGCATGACGACATTCTGCTGTATTGCCTGGACCCCGCGCGGTACTGGTTTGAGCCGCCGAGGATCCCCGCGACGAGCAATCGGCTTCGCGGCAAGACGAAGAAGATGACCGATGTGCTGGACATACCGGCGATCAACAACATGGCGGCGGAGCGGACGGGGTATCCGACGCAGAAGCCCCTGGCGCTCTTGGATGTGCTGGTGCGGGCGTGTTGCCCGCCGGGTGGGATGGTGCTTGATCCCTGCTGTGGCAGCGGGACAACCCTGGTGGCGGCGGTCCGAGCCGGTCGGTCGGCGATCGGGCTTGATGTGAGTGAACAGGCGGTTGCGGTGGCCCAGGGTCGCCTGAAAGCAGAATCGCGAGGCCCGGCCACCCATCGGCGGCGGTGATCACGCACTTCGAGCATGCTGACGGTGCCGAGGGGTGTACGATCCCCTCAGCATGTGGCAGACACTGAGCGCCTGGTATGGGCGCCGCATCGTCAACGTGAACATCAACGTCGTCGTGGCGGGTCTGCTTGCGCTTGTCCCGGTTCTGGCGTGCGTGAAGCTTACCGAGTGGGCGCTCAGCCGTGGCATCGTCGACGGCGAGCGCCTGCATGTTTCGGACAAGGTGATCATCGGGGTGGTGACCTTCCTCTCGGACATCATCTTTGATGTCGCGATCTATTACGGCCTGCACTGGCTGGCGAATCACGCTCCGTGGTTGAAGAAGACGCGGCTGCGCCAGCTCGAGGCCGTGGCCGACGCCGCGGTCGACAGCAGCCCGTTCTTCAAGGACGCCACACGGGTGCAGATGCAGCGGATGGTGCTGTCGCCCCTGCTGTATGTTCTGTGGATCGGCACGCAGCAGACGCTGATGCACGCGCACCTGATGCCCACGAGCTGGGCCACGGTCATCGGGTTCTGCGTGGGCGTCGGCGTGGCGCGGGCGCTGCACACCTATTGGATGATCCAGGAAGAGCGGGCCCGCAAAGCCGCGATCGCCGCGGGCAAGCCCGTGCCGCCGCCGACCGATCCGCTCGGGCACAAGCACCCGGTGTGGGAGCGGACCAAGCCCGACGGCTCGGCACGTGCCGGCGACTCGGCCGTGATGCTCAACGCAACGGGCGAGACCAAAGGCGGCGAATCAACGAAACGAAGCGATCAGGCCTCGCCCGCTGGCAATGGCGCGCGTCCGACCAACCTCGGCAGCAAATCAAGCATCTGACGAGGTCGCGGGCAGCGGCGTGAGGCCGACGTACCGCCGGATCATCCATCGCCCCAGATAGATCACCGGCGTGAGCACCACGGAGATCACGAACTTCAGCACGTAACCGGTAAGCGCAGTCTTGACGACAAAGAGAAACGACGCCGGCTCGCCACCGGTGACACGCTGCAACACCACGAAGAAGACGAACGTGATGACGAAGCTGTCAAAGAGCTGGCTGACGACGGTGCTGCCCGTGGCGCGGAGCCAGACCATTTTGCCGCCGGTGAGCCGCTTGAAGAACCCGAACAGGAAGATGTCCAGCAGCGAGCCGAGGAGAAACGCGACCATCGATGCGACGTACATGAGTGCGGCGGCACCGAAGATGTTCTCGAACGACTCCTGCGTCGCCGTGCCGGGGATGCCCGTGAGGATGGGCGCCTTTCGCGCAACCATGATCAGGATGAACGCCAGCACCCCCATGGCAAAGGCGACATACGTCGCCCGGCGTGCGGCCCGCTTGCCGTAGTACTCGTTCAGCAGATCGGTAAGCACAAAGGTGACGGGAAACGTCAGCATGCCGACGGTGTGCTCGATGGGAATCTGGCTGCCGAAGGCGTTGAGTTCAAAGCGAAAGAGCTTGACACCCAGAATATTCGCCAGCAGCAGGCACGTCACGAACACACCGCTGATCCAGAGATACAGCAGCGTGCGGGCGTCAAACTGGCCCGGGTGAGCGCCGGCCTCTGCGATTCGTGATGTTGATGTCGTCTCGACGGCCATGGATTGCTCTTCGGAGCATACGGCAATCCTGGATTCAACGCCGGATGTTCGCCCTCCCATTGCTCCTGCCGGCGCACGAAGATCAGTTAGACTGGATCCGGTCCGGGGGCCATCCTCAGGAGCCGCCCATGCATCGCGCCGCCCGCTTCGCCGTCATCGCCCTCACCCTCGCCTGCGGCACCATCGGCACGCTCGCCGGGCTCGGCCCGCACGACCACGCGCCGCCCGCTGCCAAGGCCGCCCCGACGATCCTCGACGCCTTCCGCCCCCTCGCGGGATCATGGGAGTCCGAGAAAGACGGCAAGGTCGACACGATCATCACCTCAAAGATGTCCGCCAGCGACAGCGTGCTGGTCGAGACCATGTTTCCCGGCTCGCCGCACGAGATGGTCAACATGTACCACCTCGACGGCGACGCGCTCGTGGTGACACACTACTGCGCGATCGGCAACCAGCCACGGATGCGATGCAAGGGGGCCAAGTCGCCGGGCGTGTATGAGTTCACGTTCGACGCCGGAACAAACATCAAGCCGGGCGAGTTGTACATGGGCAAGCTGACGGTCACGATCCATGACAAGGACAAGGTGACGCAGGAGTGGGTCTCGCTGAAGGATGGGAAGGAAGCTCCCGAACACACGGTGAAGTTCACGATGAATCGGAAGAAGGGTGCGGCCGCAGGTGAAGCGGTGAAGCCAGCGAGCAAATAGCCGAGCGAGCGCCCACAGGCGTCCTGCCCCCAGTGCTATACACTGCGTCGCATGTGCGGGATCGGCGGCATCAGGCGAGTTTGGAATCCAGACCAACGCGAGCAAGCGCTGCGAACGCCGCATGAACAGTCCATCTCTGAAACCTGGCTGGACATCATCGATGCCTCGATCAAGCATCGCGGCCCGGACGGTCAGGGCCGATTTCGCGACCGTGCGATTCGCCCCGACGGCTGCGTCGTGGATATCGCGCTCGTGCATCGTCGGCTGAGCATCATCGACCCCACCGGGGGTTCCCAGCCGATGGTGTCGCGTCTGCCCGACGCAGGTCAACGCGATCAGATCGCGAACATTCAGTCTCCGCAAGGCACTGATGCAAGAGACGCGAGATCGCTCGCTCTTCCAGAGTTCCCGCTTGTCTTTCACGGATCCCCGAACGCTCGAGTCGACTATCGCCCCCCCAGCTCCCCATCTTCCGATCTCGATTGCCTCGCCGTGGTGTTCAACGGGTGCATCTACAACCATCGCGAACTTCGCGGACAACTGCAACAGGCCGGGCATGTGTTCACATCAGACCATTCCGACACCGAAGTCATTCTGCACGGCTGGCGCGAATGGGGCGATGATCTCATTCCACGGCTTGATGGCATGTACGCACTGGCCATCTGGGATCGACGATGGGCAGAACTCCTGATCGCTCGGGATCGCTTCGGCGAGAAGCCGCTCTACCTCGCCGATCTCAGCTTGCAGACACTCGACGGATCACGATTCTCAGGGTTCGCAAGCACCGTTCCGGGTCTGGCGCAGGTTGCCGCCAAGTGGTCCAAGCCGATGAAGCGCGAGGAGCAAGACTCCGCCATGTCGCCTTTTCTCGCTCTCGGCTGGGCGCATGGCTCTTTACCGATCGCGGGGATCCGTGACTGCCCGATCGATTGGTGGACGGTCGACGCTCGGCCGTGGGCCTATGGCTCTCGCGACGAGTATCACCCTCGTCTCGGACGCAGTGGCCAAGCACCCCCCCGCATCGAGCGCCCACGCCCGTTTGCGAATCTGCGTGACGTTGAAACCCACCTCTTTTCTGCCGTCGCGGATCGAATGGACGCCGACGTGCCCCTCGGCTGTTTTCTCTCCGGGGGCGTCGATTCTTCGCTCGTCGCGCTCGCCGCCATGCGGGCACGAGGATCGCTCCACACGTTCACGGTGCGCATGGACCACCCGACCATGGACGAGTCGGCACACGCCCAGCGCGTCGCCAAGATCGTCGGCAGCACCCACCACACCATCGACGCGCAGATGCGCCCCGCCGACGACCTGTCTCACCTCATCACACAACTCGGCCTCCCATTCGGCGACAGTTCACTTCTGCCAACTCTTTGGATCAGCCGTGCGGCCCGCGAACATGTCCACGTCGCACTTGGGGGAGATGGCGGTGACGACCTCTTTCACGGGTACCAGCGTCAGTCCGCATGGCGATGGCGACACTGGCTCGGCCCGATCCGCCTGATTCCGGATTCTCTTCTCGCACGCTCGTCGAGTGCCGAGAAGCTCCTGCGCCTGAAGCAAGCCCTTGGGAACGGTCGATACTCCGAACTGCTTCGCATTTTTCCGAGCCGCGATCTTGGCAAACTCTCTCCAAGTCTGCAGTCGCTCACAGAACACTCGCTTGATGAGCTCGATCGGCGTTGGAACATGACCGACGCCCAACTCTACCTGCCACATGACCTCATGCGCAAAGTCGACACGGCGTCCATGAGCGTCGGGCTCGAAGTGCGCTCCCCGCTGCTCGCTCGCTCACTCGCCGGCCGCGCACTCAGAACGCCCGTTCACCGGCTCCGCCGCGGAAGACGCAAGGGGCTGCTTCGATCCATCGCAAGGCGGCACTTCCCATCCGACCTGATCGATCGCCCTAAGCAGGGCTTCGCCATCCCCATCGGCGAGTGGTTCCGCAGCGACTATGGCGGGCTCCGCACCATGCTGCTGGATCACCTCAACTCCGCCGAACCCTTCGGCTCGCCATCGCTCGGGATCGATCTCAACATGGCGTTCATCCGGCAGATGCTCGATGAGCATCTCGGCACCGGGCCATCGGGCCGCGTCGTGCGTGATCACTCACAGCGGCTGTACATGCTGCTCGTGCTCAGCATCTGGGCCAAGTGGGTCTCGGGGCTGAAGTGATTGTGATTCCAAGCACATCCCGGGCACTGCGGCGAGATGCGCCATTCAGACTGCGATCGGTGCTCAGCCCGGAGGGCTGGTCGTGAGTAGCCGGGCGTGGAGCGCGGCGACACGCCCGGTGGAAGCCGTTTCGGTCAGCGCCGCACTGCGATCCAGGGCACTCTGAAGGAGTGCTCGCCGTGCCGTTCGTCGCACAGGCAGCGAGCACGCCTTCGGCTTGCAATCACTCATGAAGAAGAGATGAAGAAGATTTGTATGACACGGTTTCCGGGGGTGGCTCGCAAAGCCTCGCTCACGCCCCGGCTACTGACCACCAGCCCTTCGGGCTGAAGACCACGGGCAGCGCGGGCCGAACTGCAACTCAGTTTCGATCGCGTGCCCAAATTCCAACGGCTACCCGGATAACGGGGCGTGCCAACAGAGTCACGCGATCACATGCGGCTTTCGGTCATGCCGAACGCGCGAATGCCTACCAGCATTCCGAACGCGCCGACCCCAAGCAGGATGCCACACGACAGCAGGTACTTGGGCATGGGCAGCTCGCGCCACACGCCGGCCTCGATCGCAAGCAAAGCCCAGCGGATCGGGCTGATGCTGCTCAGCGGGGCCATCCAGGTTGGCAGAAACTCCACCGGCACCATCGCCCCGCCGATCATCGCCAGCACCAGCAACACGCCCCAACCAAGTCCGCTCGCGGCCCGCTCGCTTGGGCTCAGTGCGGCGAGCAGGTTCATGATGCCCACAAAGCACAGCGCCGTGCAGATGATCGCCATCGCCAGTCGCAGCGGATCGCTCGGCCGCACACCGAAGAACGCCATCGCGATCGCGATCAGCACGATCGCCACGCCGACGGTCACGATGAAACACGCAAGCCCTTTCCCCGCGAGCAACGCCCACGCGGGGATGGGCGCGATGCGCAGCCGCGTCATCGTGCCGCGTGAGCGCTCGATGATCAGCCCGATCGCAAACGAGAGCGCGCACCCCATGACCCCCCAGATCACGCCCTGCGGAAATGTGATCGCATACGCACTCGGGGGCATATCGCGTGACTTCTTCACGATCGTCGTTGATTCGATCTTGATCGGGGTGAACGCCGCCCGCGGCGCGGCTGCCGAAGGTTTGCCCGCCGAGGCATCGGTCTCCGCTGCGCCGCCCGCGGCCTGATCGGGAATCGTCGCGAGCATCGCGTCGAGATTGCCGAAGAACCGATCGAACGCCATCTTCCGCAATGGATCCATCCCCGGCGTGTTCCTGATCTTCTCCAGCGACTCTTTAGCCATGGTCCTGGCCTTGCCAGGATCGCTGAAGGCCGACTGAAGCTGCATGAATCCGTACTTGGTCAAGATGCCTTCGAGCATCGGCGCCGCCGCCTTGCGCGACGGGTCAACGACCACCTGCAGTGTCATGGGCGTGCCCGAAAACGGCGCATCGCGAGCCGGGCCAAAGCCCTTGGGCACCACGATGTACGCGGCCTGCTCTCCGCCCTGCACAGAACGTTCCGCCGCCAGAACATCCGGCATCGGCGTGACACGCAAATCTCCACCGTCGGTCAGGTCCTTGATGAACGCACGCGATCCCGCGGTCTGATCCTGATCGATGATCGCCACCGCGATGCTCGACGGCCCCCCACCGCCGCCCGCGAAAATGCTGCCGAAAAACACCGCGATCAGCAGCGGAAACACGAACGTGAAGAAAAACCCCACGCGATCGCGCAGCAGCAGCCGAATGTCCTTCATGCAGATGGCCAGGATCACGTTCATGCTTTGCGCCGCCTAATCACGCAAGCTCCTCCCAGTCAGGTTCAGAAAGACCGCCTCAAGATCCGGACGATCAATCCGCACGTTGCGCACATCCGGCGAGGTCAGTCGGCGTGAAAGCTCCCCCACCGGATCATTCGTCGCCACGCGCTGCTCACCCGCCTCGGTAGAGAACGTGACCACACTCCCTCCGCCGTGCTTCGCGATGAGCCCCTCCACCGCATCGACAGCAAGGAGCTTTCCATGATCGATGACGGCGACCTGATCGCAGATTTTCTCCGCCTCTTCCATGTAGTGCGTGGTGTACACGATCGTCACACCCTGCTCGCGCAGCGTCTTGACGATCTCCAGGATCGCCGAGCGTGATTGCGGATCGACCCCCGCCGTCGGTTCATCCAGCAGAAGCAGCCGAGGCCCATGCATGATCGCGGCGGCCAGATTCAGCCGCCGCTTCATGCCTCCGCTGAATCCCTTGACGCGCTCCGAGCGTCGATCGGTCAGCCCGACCAGCCCCAGCACCTCATCTGCGCGTCGCAGCGACTCCGACCGGCTCATCTCATACAACTGCGCAAAGAACCGGAGATTCTCGTCCGCCGTCAACTCGTCATACAGCGCAATCGCCTGCGGCGAAACACCGATCATGCTCCGCGCCGCCGGGTCCAGCGGGTTGCGGGACCCATCGAGCACGACCGAGCCAGAATCCGGCCGAAGCAGCCCGACGGCCATGCTGATCGTCGTGGTCTTGCCCGCGCCATTTGGCCCAAGAAACCCGAACACCGACCCGCGCGGAACTTCGAGCGACAGGCCATCGACGGCCTTCACGGCACCGAAGGACTTGCGGAGATCGATCAACTTGAGCATGGGTTCGCGGGCACGGTACCGCATATCGCGCGATCGCGTCAAGCTTGGGCGCACTACCCTTCCCCTCGCCTCATGGCCAAGTCCACGCCCACATCCTCCGGCAAGTCCAAAGCCCCAAAGCCCAAGGGCCGCGAAGATCACTCGCCCACCATCGAGAATCGCAAGGCCCGCCACGACTACGCCATCGGTGAAACCTTCGAGTGCGGCATGATCCTCACCGGCTCCGAAGTCAAGAGCATCCGTGACGGCAAGGCCTCGCTCCAGGAGGGCTTCGTCCGCGTCGAACTCGGCCATCTCAAGGGTGCGCCGCGCCCAGAACCCGTGGTCAAAACGCCAAAACCCGGCCAGCCCGTTATCCGCCGTCGTCCCAGCCCGCCCGGGCTCTATCTCCACGGCGTGAACATCGCCGAGTATCCGCCCGCCGGCCCATCCGGCTCATCCGCCCAGCACAAACCCACGCGCGTCCGCACCCTGCTGGTGCACACCCGCGAGCTTGGCAAGATGGCCCGCGAGGTCTCCGTCAAGGGGGCCACGGTCGTCCCGCTGAAAATCTACTTCAAGAACGGCGTCGCCAAGCTGCTCGTCGGCCTTGGCAAGAGCAAGACCCAGAGCGACAAGCGCGACACCATCGCCAAGCGCGACGCACAGCGCGACATCGCCCGCGCCATGAGCCGCAAGGCCTGACAAACCCGCTCGCACCGTTCGGCTTACGCCGCCTTCGCCGCGGCCTCGCCCACCACCATCACCGGCTGGAACACGCGGCACGTGCCCGGCTGCTGATGTTTCGCCGCATAGAGCGCCTGATCCGCATACGCGAGCAACCCGGCCGAGCTTGACGCCCCGCTGGCGCGCCGACTGGCAACACCCGCGCTGAGCCCAAGCTCACTCTCACGCCGAGCTCCGCTCCAACCACCCAGCACATGGATCACTCCCGTCCGCCGGCGATGCGTCTCCAGCTCCTCTCGCACCCGCAAGCTCACGCCCGCAAACGCAGCGATGATCCGGTCGGCCACGAGCTTCGCCCGCGCCGCATCGGTGTGCGGCAGCACCACCACGAACTCATCTCCACCAACCCGTGCGGCAAAGTCTGATCGCCGGAGCGTCGCCCGAATCGCATCCGCCGCACACTTGAGCAGCTCATCCCCCGCCGCATGCCCAAGCCCGTCGTTGACGCTCTTGAGCGCATCCAGATCGATCTGCAGCACGCTGAGATCCAGATCATGCCGACACGCCGCACTGAACTGCTCTCCAAGCCGCGCGTCCATAGCACGCCGATTGCCAAGCCCCGTGAGCGCATCGGTCTGCGCGATCCCTTCCAGCCGATCCGCGAGCGCTCTTGTCTCCGCCAGTTCGCTACTCAGTTGACGAATCTGATCTCGCCACGAATCTTCCTGCGTTGCCCGCGATGCATTCGCCGCCGCTCGAATCAGCGCAGCCCGCACCACCACCGGCAGCTGTTCCAAGTACCCGGGCGACCGCAGCAGCACATCGGTCGCGCCAGCTCGCAGCGCCTCCTCGGCAAGCCCCGGCCGATCCGCAGGCACCACCACCACAAGTGCCGCCCGAGCACTCGCACCCAGCCGCGCACGCAGATGCCGAACAATCTCCAGCGGCAGACGACCGTCCTCGCAGACACACACCGCGCCATCCGCCGCCTCAACCAGCGCGCCCGCAAGCTCGTCGGTGCCGAATCCCTCGGCCCATGCCCCTGTGGCGTGTGTCGAGATCACATCGGCGCACAGCCGAGCCCGACCCGCGTCGGCGTCCACCACCACGATCCGCGCTGCCAAGGGTTGTGCAAGCATGCGAGGGCTCCTGAGACCGGAAACATCCGGCCGCATTCGAGCCATCGTCCGTTTTTACCGGTCACTTAAGCCCGCCGCCCACGTTCGGCTCAAAACCCGCCCTGGGCCTTGAATGTCTTCGCCGCCTGCACCTTGGCCTCGGCCCGCTTCTTGTCGCGGGCGTGCTGGTCCAGTTCCACGGCAGACATGTTCTCGGTGCGGCGTGCGTTCACGCTCGCCAGTTCCGCCTGGGCCTCGCTCTCGCTCAGCTTTTCTGCCCCGGTGGCATGAGCCGCGAGGATCGTCAGGGTGCCATCCACCATCTGCACGAACCCGTCATCCACGAAAAACGCCCGCGAACCGCCCTTGGCCTGCCCCTTATCGGGGAAGTCGATCCGCAACTGGCCCGTCCCAAGCTGCATCACCATCGGCGCACGACCGGGCAAAACGCCCAGCAGGCCGTCCCAGCACGGCACCACGGCTCCGGTCGCCGGCTCGTCCAGCACCTGGGCCTCAGGGGTGATCAGCTTGCATCGAAAGGTCGTGGCCACGCTTCGGTCTCCGTTCGGTATCTACGAGGGGTGAGAGTGTAGGCCCCCGGTCGGGTGCGTTTCCGCCCAATGCACCTCTTGGTCGGTGCAAACTCCGCGCCCTAATCTCCCAACAACAACACCGGGCAACAGGGATTGCCCGCAGATCGAATTCCTGTAAACTGCCCGTGGGAGGTCTCGCATGATTGCCAAGTTTTCGCGTTCCTGGGCGTTGTTCAAACAGTCTTGGGCGGTGCTGCGATCGGACAAGACGCTGGTCGTCCTGCCGATCCTCAGTTCCATCGCCGCACTGCTGGTGCTGGCCACCTTCGCCATTCCGCTCGCCTTGAGCGTTGACTGGGCGGCGATCCAAAGCTCCGGCGACAGCGCACAAGGCGGCAAGGACATCCACCAGCATCTCCAGCCCTGGCACTACGTCGCGATGTTCCTGTTCTACTTCGCCAACTTCTTCGTGATCACGTTCTTCAACTCGGCCCTGGTCGCGTGCGCCATCGCCAAGTTCAAGGGCGAGCCCAGTTCGGTCTCCGACGGGCTGAAGCTCGCCATGAATCGCCTGCCCCAGATCCTCGCCTGGTCCGCCGTCGCGGCGACCGTCGGCATGCTCCTTCAGATGATCGAAGAACGTCTGGGCGTGCTCGGCAAGATCATCATCAACCTGATCGGCATGGTCTGGACCATCGCCACGTTCTTCGTCGTCCCCGTCCTGGTGGTCGAGAAGGTTGGGCCGTTTGACGCCATCAAGAGCTCCGTGGGCATCCTCAAGAAGACCTGGGGCGAGTCGCTGGTTTCGAACCTCGGACTCAATGCCGTTACCATGCTCATCGCGTTTGTGGGCATTCTCTTGGTCGCTGGCGCGATTGCCGCGAGCATCGCGCTCAACACCGTCTGGATCGCCGCGATCGCCGGCGCGCTGTTCGTGATCTCCATGATCGTGCTCGCGCTGATCACCAGCACGCTCAAGGGCATCCTGCTGGCCGCGACCTATCAATACGCCGCGACCGGCGTCATCCCCGAGGGCTTCGACAACGACGTGCTCCAGAACGCCTTCACGCTCAAGGGCAAGAAGTAAACGCCTCGTATCCACTGGTGGCACAGGCGTCCCGCCTGTGTGCCGCGTCTCTGAACGAACCCCGCAGCACGCCGAGCCATCTCGGCGTGCTGTTTTACCGTCCGACCACACCAGCGTCGTTCAACACTCCCAAACATCCGTGCACTCCCCCGATCGCCTCGGCGCGCCAACGATCCGCCTCCATGAAGCCCAATCCCGCACAGCCCCAGCAGCAGTTCGTCACCCAGCAGAACCTCCACAGCTTCGCCGGCGAGATCAGCGAGCTCTTCACCACGCTCCGCCAGCGCATCTACGCCGTCGATGCCCGCTTGCGGCTCATGGACGAGGGCAAGACCCCGCGCTTCCGCATCGAGTTCCGCTCGCAGTTCGGCGAAGACCTCTGGGCCTATGACCTCTTCGCCGGGCAATCCTCCGGCTTCTATATCGAGGTCGGCGCGTTCGACGGCTACAACCTCTCCGTCACCTACGCACTCGAAGCCATGGGCTGGAACGGGCTCCTCATCGAAGCCCTCCCCGAGCGCTACGAAAAGTGCAAGCTCCGCAGGCCCAACAGCCGCGTCGTGCACTCAGCCCTCGGGAAAAAGAACGCCTCCGGCACCGTCGACTTCGTGAACGTCTCCGACCAGTACGGCGGCATGCTCTCATTCATCGACGCCAAGACCGAGCACGCCAAGCAGATCGAACAATCCAAGTTCCAAACCACCAAGCTGACCGTTCCCATCACCTCGATGGATGAACTGCTCAAGGACCACAAAGGCCCCATCGACCTCGCCGTCATCGATGTCGAGGGTGCCGAACTCGATGTTCTCGACGGGTTTGACCTCTACAAGCACAAGCCCCGCGCCCTGATCCTCGAAGAAAACACCGGCGGCCGCGACCAGCGACTGATGAACTACATGAAGACCAAGCCCTACGTCTTCGCCGGCTACCACGGCGTCAACCAGTTCTGGGTCCGCACCGACGAGGAAAAACTCCTCAACAACCTGCGTAAGTACGACCGCCCAAGCTGATCCCCGCCCCCCTTTCAATCCGAGGCCCGGGCGCAAGCCCGGGCACAACTCGCGCCCGAATTCCCCAAGCTCCGTCTTCCTGAGCTCGCGCCCTCGCCCTCATGCACATCTCTAGAAGCATCGGCTTGCGCCTTGCGGCCTTTCGCACGGAGTGCGCACGAACGTTGCCGGTGGCGCAGCGAGCGGAGCGAGCCAGCCACCGGTCGTCCGTGTTCCTCCTTTTCTGTCTTCTGCATCCTCTTCGCCCGTCTGAGGGCGAACGACACTCGATCGGCGACCCGAAGATGGTCCGCCCTCAGACGGGCGGAGGAAACACCCGCAACACGAACATCAACGCCGTTCTCCGGCGGCTTGCTCGCGTTGCTCGCCGCGCCGCCGGCAACGATCGTGCGCACTCCGTGCGTAAGACAAGGCTCTGACTCTGTCGAAACTGAAAATCGGCTTCAGGGCAAGCCCGCGCCCACGCCGCCCTATCGCGCCGCACCCACCACATCCCCCAGAATGTCCCGATGGTTCGCGCACCGCGGGCACTTGTGCTGCCCGCCCAGCTTGCCCTTGCGCTCCAGCCACCGGTGAAACGTCCCCACCGGTAGCGGCGTGATCGTCGGCGGCGCCATCCCCAGCGAGTCCGTCCGCTTGGTCGTGTAGTCCACGTTCTGAGCTTTCAGCGATTCATCAAAGACCGCCGCGAACCGCTCGATCTTGACCGCCGCCGCGCCGTCACCGGCGATCTCGACTGCAAGCTCCAGCCCCGCCCTTCGCCCCTCGCCCGGATAGACCGGCGCTGCGGTGAACTCGCCGACGATCACCCCCGCCGCGCCCGCGGCCTTCGCCACCGCGTTCTCGATGTGCTCGACGATCAGATTCTCGCCGAAGGCGTTGATGAAATGCCGGTGTCTTCCGACGATCCTCAGACGCGATGGTCCCTCGCCCGCTCGCCCCCCCATCCCGCTCGGCAACGTGTCGAACATCACCACGTCGCCGATCACATACCGCCACAGCCCCGCGCAGGTCGTCATTGTCACGACATACTTCTGCCCCTTCTCCACCGTGTCCGCCGTGAACGCCCGGGGGTTCGGCGCATCGATCTCCTCCAGCGGCACAAACTCGTAGAAGTTGCCGATGTCCGCCAGCAGCCGCAGCCCCGGATCCCCGCGACGGTCCTGCATCGCGATGAACCCCTCACTCGCCGGATACAACTCCAGCCGCCACGGAATGTCAGCACCCTCTGGAGAGCCGCCAAAGAACTGCCGCACCCGCGGCTCAAAAGGCGTGTACTTCACGCCTCCATGCACAAACAGCGTCAAGTTCGGCCACACATCCCGGATCGTCTTCACCGCCCGCCCCCGCTCCCGCGCCAGCCCCATCACCCGCTCAAAAAGCACCAGCGCCCAGCTCGGCATGCCGTTGATCATCCGGATATCCAGATCGATGCACCGCTTCGCCATCGCGTCGATCTTGCTCGGCCAGTGGCTCATCGTCGCCACCACGGGCCCCGGCTCATAGATCGCCGAAATGGGCCAGCGAATCAGCGGCGCCACCAGTCCCGAAAGATCGCCCGTGCGAATCCCGTGCTCATTCACCGACAGATCCGTTGACCCACCCAAAAACAGCGCCTTTCCCCCAAGCAGCCGCGGCAAGCTCACTCCGAACCGCTGCGCGTTGGCAAAGATGTCCAGCGCGGCTCGATAGTTGCTCGCCAGCATCTCGCCCGTCACCGGAATGAACTTGTCTCCCGCCGTGGTGCCCGAAGTCTGGGCATAGTCCATCACCAGCCCGGGCCAGAGCACGTCCCGCTCGCCCCCCTCGCGCATCCGCTGCACCAGCGCGCGATACGCCGAATAATCTGCGATCGGCACGCTCTGGCGATACGCGTCGACGATCGTGTCATCGGGCAACTCGGCAAGCTTGGCAAAGCCACACGCCCGCCCGAACTCCGTCGCCGCAGCCGTGCGCAGCAGGTTTCTCAACTGCTCCCGCTGCAGACGAGCCGTGTTCAGGGTCCAGTAGCGTTCATCGCTCAGGAGCGACTTTCGCCGCGCCACCCGCGCGGCGAGCCCGGCCCCCACGAGCGATGTCCATCGAAAACCGCCCGGCTGATGGGTCGTCGTCATGCCGAGATCACCCGTGCGTTCCGTTTCGCCCCGCCGCGAGTTCCTTCGCAAATCGGATCAGCTCGGCGCTGAACTCCTCAGATCGCTCCAGCATCGGCACATGCCCACACTCTTCAAACCAGACGAGCCGGGACTGAGCGATCATCCGCTTGAAACCCTCCGCGGCTTCCGGCGGGGTCACGATGTCCTGTCGACCCCAGATCAAGAGGGCCGGCACGCGAACCTCGTGCATCCGGTTGCCCAGATGATCGCGCCGTGCGGATCGCGAAAGCTTTACCATCGCCCGCGCCCCGCCACGATCCGAAAGCTCCCGATACGCCCGGTCCAGATCCGCCTCGCGCATGAACGATCGGTCAAAGAACAGCTCGCCAATCTTTCGGCTCAGCCACTCGCGGCTTGGCCGAATCTGCACGTCGGCCACCATCGACTTTTCAATCAGCCCGCTCGCGCCCGCCAGCACCAGCCCGCGCACCAGCGTCGGCGATTCGATCGCCAGCCGCGCCGCCACGTGCCCGCCGAACGAGTTGCCCACCAGCACCACCGGCTCGCTGAAGTTCTCCTTGAGAAACTTCGCCGTCAGCTCGGTTGCACCCTGAATCGAGCAGTGATCACCCCGAAGCTGCAGCAGCGGCAGCTCAAAGAGCACGCACCGTACATGGTCCCGCGCCCGCGCCACCACGTCTTCCCAGTGCTCGTTCAACCCCACCAGCCCATGGAGAAACACAACGGGCACGCCCTTGCCCTGATCGATCACCGTCGCCGTGAGATCGCCCGACCCCGGCACCGGCCAAAGCCACGAGCGCACCTCGGGTGTTCCGCCCGCCGCGCCCGTCCGGGATGCCGATGAAGCCGTGCTCAAGACGCTTGCTCCTAACCGGGGATCGTACCAACCCCGCGTTCGCCACGCCTGCCTCAACACAAGTCCATCGCCACCCCCGCTCGGCCCCCACCCAGCCCCCAGCCCAAACCCGCCGAGGCCCCCGCGCAGCCCCA
>JAIEOW010000137.1 GCA_019750095.1 Phycisphaerales bacterium | reverse complement strand
AGGCACTGCCCGCGCTTGGCGATGTCGCGGAGCAGGCTGGGCTGCCGCAGCGGCACCTGGATGCCGTGGCCGATGCGATCCAGATGGGGCAGAAGCTCCGGATACAGCCCATCGGTGGTCTCAAAGACGTGGGCGGTCGTGTGCAGGCCGCGTTTACGGGCGAGTTTCAAGAGTTCGATGAACTCACGCGTGCGCGAGCGATACAGCGCGTCGGGACCGGCGATGTCGATCGCTACGATCGACCCGTTGGCCGACGGCGTGCCGGGTTTGTGTTGGCGGTGTGCGATCGCAAGATCGACCGTGGCCCGATTCACCTTGGCCGACAGCTTGCTGTGCATGCAGAGTATCTGACGCACCTGAAGCGGATACTGCGGCTGGCTGACCGCGGCCTCGGCAATCGTCTGCACCACCTCGGCCATCTGGCGGATCCGCTGCGATTCGTCAAGATGGTCGTCGGTTCGGTAATACGGCGTGTAGCGCAGCTCGACGTAGGCAAGGTTGTCAAAGAGCACTGCGCCACGGACCAATCGCTGAATGAAGTACCGCAGCGAGTGCAGCCGCTGGATGCGTTCCACCAGCGTGTGGGTCTGGAGATAGGCCTCCAGTGAGCGGTGCTTCTTGGCGAAGAAGGCCTCAAACTTGTCGTGCGTCTTGAACCGCTTCAGCAGCTCGTGTCCCTGCTGGCGACGGAGATACGAGTACAGAATGTGCGGCAAGATCGCCCCGCCCAGATGCAGGTGCAACTCGCTATACACCCCTCGCGGGGCACTGGATGCCGTTGATCTGGTGGGTTTTTTCTGGCGTGCCACATGCGCAGGGTACCAGCGACCCGACAACCAAGGGGTCGGGCTCCCCCGGGGAAGTCTCGGACTTCGATCACCCGCGGTGCGAAACCGCCGGGCGGCGTGGTATCCTGTGGGTTCACACGCCGAGTCTTCTGGAGCCGAGACCGACCATGTCGCATCACAAGCACGCTTCGAGCAATCCCAATGACTTCATCCTGCCCGATCTTGGGGAGGGTGTTGCCGAAGCTGAACTGATCGCCTGGCGCGTGAAGGTCGGCGACAAGGTCAACGAACACGACATCCTCGCCGACATGGAGACCGACAAGGCCCTGGTCGAGGTGCCAAGCCCAAGAGCGGGCGTGATCGCAGCCCTGCACGGCAAGGCGGGCGAAATCCTGAAAGTGGGCGAACCTCTGGTCACCTACGGCGACGTCGGCACGGCCGCTCCGGCTTCACACACCGCCGAGCCCAAGCCCGCCAAGCCGGCACCCGCCGCTGCCAGCAATGGTGCAAAGCCCGCGGCCCCATCAGCCCCCCCACCGCCCGCCGCGATTGTGCCGCAGGCGGCTCCGGCGGAACGTGAGGATGAGGGAACCGTCGTCGGCAAAGTCGGCGGTGCGCTCGCCGGGGTGAGTGCGGCTCCGGGCAAGGCGCTCGCGACGCCAGCGGTCCGCCGCCTGGCGCGTGATCTGGGCATCGATATCGACGGAGTGAGCGGGTCGGGCATCGGCGGGCGCGTGCTGGAGAAGGATGTTCGTGACGCGCAGGGCGGGCGGGCGGCTCCGGCGTCGCTGGTGCCGAGTGCGGCTCCGGCCGCTGTGTCGCGCCCGGCACCTACTGCGGCGGCAACACCATCTCCCGCGCCAACGCGGCGAGAGGTGCCGAGTTTTCCGTCGGGCTCCGAGAGCGTTCGCGTGCCCTTCCGCGGGGTGCGCCGGACAATCGCCAATCGTTTACGCGAAAGTGTGAATCAGGCGGTGCACTTCACTGTCATGGACGAGGCCGACGTCTCGGCACTCGATCAGTTGCGCAAGAAACTGGGTGCGGCGAGCGGCGAGAAGTTGAGCTTTCTCCCGTTTGTGGCCGCCGCCCTATGCCGGGTGCTCACACGCGAGCCCTTCCGCGCGATGAACGCGACGGTGGACGAGAAGCCGAGCGATCCGGGCTATGAGGCGGCGATCGTTCAGCACCGCGCGGTGCACATGGGCATCGCGACCGATACCGACAGCGGGCTGATGGTGCCGGTGATCCGTGATTGCGACGCGCTGGGCGTGCTTGAGATCGGTCGGCACATCGTGCACCTTGCCGATGCGGCCCGCAACCGTTCGGCCAGCCGCGAGCAGCTCATGGGCTCAACCTTCACGATCAGCAACGTGGGCAGCCACGCCGGGCGATTTGCGACGCCGATCATCAACTATCCTGAGGCGGCGATCCTGGCGGTGGGCCGAGCTCGGCCAGGTCCTGTGGTGCGCGAGGTAGGCGGGGTGCAGGGGATCTTTGTCGGGAACCTGCTGCCGCTGAGCTTGGCGTGCGACCATCGCGTTGTGGACGGAACCACGGCGGCGCTGGCGCTGGCGGAGATCATCAAGTTGCTGCAATCGCCCGAGCAGTTGCTCGGGCCTGCACGTGGATAATCCGAGGCCCGGGCGCAAGCCCGGGCACATAGGGTGAACAAGTGTCCAGGATACTCGGATGTCGTTGGAGGCTGTGTGTCGTTGGTGCCCGGGCTCGCGCCCGAGCCTCTGATTGAATCTTGCCCATGCCCGCATCGGTCTATATCGAAACCTTCGGCTGCCAGATGAACGAGCTCGATTCCGAGTTGGTCATCGGGCAACTCCGCGCGCTCGGATACGGGTTCACGCAGGAGCGGGCGGCCGCCGACGTGGTGCTGTACAACACATGCTCGGTGCGTGAGCATGCCGAGCAGAAGGTGTGGAGCCGGCTGGGAGAAGACGCCCAGCGCAAGGCCGAGCGGCCGGGGCTGGTCGTGGGCGTGATCGGGTGCATGGCCGAGCGCGACGGAACGGATCTGCTTCGCCGAATGCCGGTGGTCGACGTGCTGTGCGGCCCCGGAGAACTGGACAAGCTGCCGGCACTGCTGGACAACGCGATGCGCACGCGGGCGTCGCTCGCTGATGAGATGCGGGCGAGGGCCGACCACGCCAAGGACATTTCCGTCGATCCGGTGCTGACGCTTCGATCGGCGCAGGAGGTTGCGCTCCAGGGCAACACCTCCCGTCGCAGCGGCACGCTCGCCGCGGCCCAGGACACGCTGGAGATGCTCGACCTGTCGCGAGCCGTCTCGAGCGACGATCACGCGGGCTCGGCGTATGTGCGGATCACACGCGGGTGCAACAAGTTCTGCACCTACTGCGTGGTGCCGTTCACGCGTGGTGCCGAGGTGCATCGGCCGCCGGAGCACATCATCGACGAGTGCAAGAAACTCGCCGACGCGGGCGTGATCGAGGTCACGCTGCTCGGGCAGACGGTGAATCACTACCGCTTCGAGCACGGTGCGGCGGTGACGGTCGACGGGATCACCCAGCCGCAGAAGGGGCGGTCGTACAAAGGCGGGCATCGGCGCGATCCGTTCGCCGGCGACAACACCACGACCTTTGCCGACCTGCTCGCGGAGATTCACGAGAAAGTGCCGGCGATCCAGCGGCTTCGATTCGTCACGAGCTATCCACGCGATTTCGGCGATGACGTGCTGGAAGTGATCCGCGATCATCCGCGAATCTGTCGCTACCTGCACGTGCCGGCGCAGAGCGGATCGAATCGCATCCTGGAGATGATGAATCGCGGGTACACCGTGGAGGAGTATCTGGAGTTTCTGGATCGCGCCCGGGCGATTCTGCACGAGCCGGACAAGGGGCGTCCGCTCACGGTGGCTGGTGATATCATCGTCGGCTTTCCGACCGAGACCGAGGACGATTACGAGGCGACGGGCCGCCTGATCGAGCGTGCGCGGTACAAGAACTGCTTCATCTTCAAGTACTCGCCGCGCCCGGGAACGATTGCCTTTGACAAGCTGCCCGACGACGTGCCCGAGGACGTCAAACGTAGGCGGAACAACGCTCTGCTCGCGCTGCAGCAGCGCATGAGCAAACTCGTGAGCGATGAGTTTGTTGGTCAGACGCTGGATGTGTTTGTCCAGGGTGTGAGCAAGCGTGCGAAGAAAGCGAGTGCTCGATCGGCCGCGAACGGGAAGAACGCCGGCGGCATCGCGCTGACCATCGGCGGCAAGAGCGTCACGACTGACGATGACGACGATCGCGGGTGCGCGACATCGTGCTCAACCGATGCATCGAATGTGTTCGTGACAACCGCCGAGGGCGCGAGCAGCGGCACGGTGCAGATGACCTCGCGCTCCGAGGGCGACATCATCGTGTTCTTTGAAGCCCAAGCCGAGAATGCCGATGACTTGATCGGAATGATCGTCCGGGTCAAGATCGACGCGGCGGACCCACTGGCCCTGCATGGATGCATGCAATCGGGCTGATGCGCGGCGATCCAGAATCGCAGCCACAACGAGCTACTTTGGGTCCTCGCCGCGCACCGTGAGTCGCACCGGATGGTTGAACCAGGCGTGCCCAGCACCGGCGGGCAGTTTGGCCTTGGCTTCCGGGCCATACATCTTTTCCATGGTCGCAACGACGTCGGTCATCGTGGCGTCGGCGGGCACCCAGCCGCGCGCGACGTCAGGGAAATCGAGCTTGCAGTTGTCGCACTTCTTGCCCGAGGCGAACTTGATCGGGCACCAGAAGCTCTCGACGTTGCGAAGCATCTCGGCGCCAAGCGAGTAGACGCCGGTCATCCAGTCGCAATACAGGCACCAGATCAGATCGTGCCCGATGAGCCCGTTGAACTTCTGGCGACTGACGTTCACCCAGTCGGCGGCGTTGTACTTTGGCAGGCCGACGATGAGCACGAGCATCGGATAGGTCGTGATCTGCGCCAGTCGGATCACGATGAACACCGGCAGACTGACGACCGTGACCCACAGCGCCACGTGGTTGTTCAGACGCCCGACGGTGCGATTGAGAAACGTGACGATGCGCGGCCCGCGCAGGTGCTCGCGATTGGCCAGTTCGTGCACGAACATCCAGCACATCATGCCGAGCACTTGCCCGGCGAGTGAGGCGAGCAGCCCGCGCCATCCGAACACGATGCCCAACGTGGTCGGCGGAATCCAGGTCAGGAGCGACACAACCAGATCAAGACCAGGAGCTTTGCACAGCCATCTGGCGAGCGACTGCCCGAAGCCGCCCAGTCGCGGGATGAGATGCAGCACCCCGGTCAACGCGCAGACACCGATCAACGTCCACGCCATGAGTAAGAGAAAGAGTTCCATGCACCCAGCGTACGTCGGGTGAGCGGCGGATTCATCGCAACTTGCGCCCGGGCGTCCAAGGGCTGGCGGAGCCAAAGTCATCGCCATCAAGGGCTCGGCGGAAGAGCACCGTGCTGGAATGCTGGTCGCCCACCTCCTGAGCGCGGGAGATCGACTGGCGGGCGCACTGTGATTCGCCGAGCGCGGCGCACAGCGCGGCGACCATGAACGCGGCGTCGGCCTCGCTCACAACACGCGCGGGCGGATTCTCGAAGATCCCGCGGGCACGACGCACTTCCTCGGCCCATCGCTCATCCATCGCCACCACGCTGACCACACGGGACTCCGGAGCGAAGAGGCCCGCCGGATTCACCGATGCGGCCCGTCGCATGGCATAAATCGCCGCGGAATAGTCGCCTCTATTCGCCCCGTTGACCGCCTGCGTGAAGAGTGGAACAACATCAAACGCGGTGTTCACGCCGACGGGCAGAGCACCGTCGTCGGCTCGTTCAGCGTTGATCGCAGCAGCTTCAGCCGTGCTCTGATTCACCTCCGGTACATAGCCGAGGATGATCGTTCCGCCGCCCTGCACGACGGGCTGCACGAACTGCGGCGGCGGTTCGTAGACGGTCGTGGTGATGATCTCGCTGACCTTCCAGCACGATGAATCCCACGGTCGCCACCATCGGAAGGCGTCGGAGCCGTCGTTCCACCACGTCCACTGCTGGCCTGGGCTGTCGACATCGTCAACGAAGAAGGCGTTCGCCCCCCACGACGCGCTGCGGCCGTCCCAGACGCCCCAGGACCACTGATTCCACGACTTCAGGTCGTTGTACACCGGCCCAAGCTGGGGCGGCACATAGCGAAAAGCAGGCGATGGAGAGAAGTTGACCACATCGCGATAGATGTAGTACTGCTCCTGTGGCGCGAGAGCTGGACGCCAATCGATCGGGCGATGTCGGCGCTGGCGGTTCCAGGATCGGTCAACCCCGCGATCCTCGCTCCAGCGATCGTCGCCGCGATCTGAGGAGGTGCGGCGGACCAGCCCGCGGACGGTGTTGTCTCGCTGGGCGGCACGGGCGGTATCCAGGCCGCTGGGCAGCGGGATGCCGACGAACGCCGAGCGGTCAACCGAGCCGGGGCGCATGAGCAGGCGACGGGTGCGATCTTCACGGGGGGTCTGTCCGATAGGCGTGGTAGAGGCCGCAGGCGGGCGAGCGGCGGCCGGAGGTGCAGCGGGCTGTGACGCTGGCGGCGGGCTGATGTTCTGCGGGGGAGATTGCGGAGGCGGTGGATCGCGCCGCGGAGCCGGGGCGGGCTGAGGAGTTGGCGATCCGCCACCACCGGAGCCGCTTCCGCCGCCAGAGGGCCTCACCAAGCCGCGACGGGTGTTGTCGTCACCCGAGGCGTCGGGAATGGGGATCGTCGCAGCAGCGCAGGCCGCCATCGCGACGGACCATCGCAAAACCAGGGCAAGAGCGTGCGTGCGATCGGGGGGGTGATTCATGGCCAATCTCCGCGGCAACTTCGCGTAGGGCTTATACAGACGAATCCCGAATCGGATGCTGATGTGCGTTGATATCGCATGATACGTTTGCCATTCTGCACGGGCCGAAGCTGGCAGGGCGCGGGGGCCCGGGGTATCGAGAGCTCGGAAAGCACCATGATCTCAGAAACCACGCGTCGAAAGCTGCACGAATCGGTCGAGTCGGTCTGGTTTAACAAGCTGGTGGTGGGCGTGATCGTGCTCAACGCCGCACTGATTGGGCTTTATACGTATACGCCTGAGAAGTGGATTCTGGCGGTGGAGTGGGTGTGCGTGGGGTTGTTCGTGGTGGAGCTCGTGCTGCGATTCCTGGCGGCGGAGTCGACGCGGGCCTTTCTGCGTGATCCGTGGACGATCTTTGACATTGTGATCATCGCCGCCGCGTTTGTGCCTGCAGGAGAGGGGCTGGCGCCGATTCTGCGGATTCTTCGGGTGCTGCGCGTGCTTCGGCTGGTGAAGACGGTGCCGCAGTTGCGGTTGATCGCGGCGGTGTTGACCAAGAGCGTGCTGAGCATGCACTACATCGCGATTCTTGCTGGGATCTGCTTCTATGTGTACGCGGTGATCGGGGTCAAATTGTTCTCGGCGGCCGACCATCCGCTGCGCGACAAGTTTCCGACTGTTCATGAGGCGTGCTTCACGCTGTTTCGCGTGCTGACGGGCGATGACTGGACGGAGATGCGGTATGCCGCATTGAGTGGACCCAACGGCGGCCTTGTGACGACGTACTTCGTCACGTGGATCATCATCGCGACGTTCGTCCTCACCAACCTGATCGTGGGCGCGATCGTGAATCACTATCAGGAGGTGCAGGAGATCGAGCATCCGCCGACGGACGAACACGGACGAGCGCTGACGGCGGCGGAGATTGCGGCCCGGGATGATCGGCGGCTGGAAGAACTGCTGAGTGAGGCGAATGCCATTGTGAAGCGCAGGGCCGAGCGGGCTCGCGGATAGCGGGTTTCCTGCCGAAAACAGGACAAAGCCGACCGCGAAACCTATAGTGGGTCGAACACGTACCCGCACCCCTCCGCACGGCGTCCGACCCTGCTCCCACGCGAGCCGACGACCGAATCGCGGACCATTCGGAGCTTTGCCATGGCCATTCGTCTTGGAATCAACGGTTTCGGTCGCATCGGTCGCCTGGTCTATCGGATCGCGGCGGAGCAAGGCATCGAGATCGTCGCGGTCAACGACCTCGTGCCCGCGGACAACCTTGCGTACCTGCTGAAGTTCGACACCATGCACCGCCAGTTCATGCTGGGCGGCAAGCCCGCTGACATCAGCGCTGTGGCGAGCGACACCGGCGGTTCGTTCACGGTCAACGGCAAGACGACCAAGACGATGGCGATCAAGGATCCGTCGCAGTTGCCCTGGAAAGACCTCGGCGTCGACTATGTGCTCGAGTCCACCGGGCTGTTCACCGACTTTGAGAAGGCCAGTCTGCATCTGAATGCGGGGGCCAAGCGGGTGATCATCTCAGCCCCGACCAAGAGCGAGCCGGCCCAGGTGCCGACGATCGTGCTGGGCGTCAACCACGAGACGTATGACCCCACCAAGCACAAGATCGTCTCCAACGCGTCTTGCACGACCAACTGCCTGGCGCCCGTGGCCAAGGTGATCAACGACGCGTTTGGGCTCGACGAGGGCCTGATGACCACCGTGCACGCCGCCACCGCGACCCAGCCCACGCAGGACGGCCCGAGCAAGAAGGACTGGCGCGGCGGGCGCAACGCGTATCAGAACATCATCCCGGCGAGCACCGGCGCGGCCAAGGCCGTCACGCTGGCGATTCCCGCGCTCAAGGGCAAGCTCACGGGCATGAGCTTCCGCGTGCCGACGGCGGATGTGTCCTGCGTTGACCTGACCTTCAAGACCGCCAAGGAGACCTCGCTGAAGGAGATCAACGCGGCGATGAAGGCCGCGGCCGATGGCCCGATGAAGGGCATCCTGGGCTACACCGAAGAGGAAGTCGTGAGCAGCGACTTCATCAGCGATCGTCGCTCTAGCATTTACGACGCTCTCGCCGGAATCGAGCTGAACAAGCGATTCTTCAAGATCGTGAGCTGGTACGACAACGAAGCCGGCTACGCCACGCGTTGCGTGGACTTTGTCAAGCTCATGGCCAGCAAGGATGGCGTGAAGTAAAGACGTAGAACGGACCGAAAAGTGAGCTCAAGCGTCAAGGGCAGCGTGAGCGGCTCTTGACGCTTTTTACTTGGATTATCGGAACGGGTCCACTGCTGCATGGCAGCCGATAACTAAGAAGACAACATCAAAACACGGAAGAGCACTTTCTTCCGGCACATATGTCCATCAATAATCAGGCACGGTCCGCAAAGCCCGCTGCAGTCAGCGCGGGCTTTTCGTGAGAGGAGAGACGAATGCCTGTCCATGTGTGCGCCCTGAAAGATCGCTCTTGGCTTCTGAGCCTGGCTGCTCGCGTCACTCTTGTGTGCGCTGCCTTCAGCGCTGCCTTGAGTGCCTCGCCCGCGTGTGCTCAGTCGGCGGCTGCGTGGGGTTTCGGGGCCTCCGGGCAGCTTGGCAACGGGGCCAATCTCAGCCGCTCGACGCCTGTGCAAGTGAGCGGGCTCACCAGCGGCGTGAACTCGATCGCCGCCGGCAGCTTCTTCGGCATGGCGATTCAGGACGGCGCGGCCTTCGCGTGGGGGGCAAACGGCAACGGACAGGTCGGCAACGGAACGCAGACCAACGTCAACGCGCCCGTGCAGGTCGCGGGCCTGACCAGCGGCGTGACGGCAATCGCCGGTGGGAACAACCACAGCCTGGCGATCCGCAACGGCGGTGCCTTCGCCTGGGG
Organism: Phycisphaerales bacterium; assembly: GCA_019750095.1. GTDB lineage: Bacteria > Planctomycetota > Phycisphaerae > Phycisphaerales > UBA1924 > UBA4658. The sequence continues at coordinate 42,410 of JAIEOW010000137.1, read as the reverse complement.
GCAAAACTCCTTGGGACAACTCGGCGACGGGACAATCACTCTTCGAACCACGCCCGTGCCGGTGACCGGGCTGACCAGCGGCGTCACCGCGATCGCCGGTGGGGGCAATCACAGCCTGGCGATCAGGAACGGCGCGGCTTTGGCGTGGGGACTCAACAACTTCGGACAACTCGGCGACGGAACGAACAACAACAGCGCTACGCCCCTTCCAGTGAGCGGGCTCAGCAGCGGCGTGACGGCGATCTTCGGTGGTGGATTTCACAGCCTTGCGATCCAGAACGGCGCGGTGCGGGCTTGGGGAAACAACCAGTTCGGACAGCTCGGCGACGGGACGACCAACGCCAGCACGACGCCCGTCACGGTGGCCGGGCTGACCAGCGGCGTCACGGCGATCGCTGGCGGCGTGCAGCACAGCCTGGCGATCCTGAACGGCGATGTCTACGCGTGGGGAGCCAACACCCTTGGCCAGCTGGGCACTGGCTCCGCGAGCGGCAGCTCAACGCCGATTCGGGTGCTTGATTTGCCGGTGAATCTGATCGCGGTTGCCGCCACAAATGCCTCGAGCTTCGCCCTCTCGTCGGATGGGAGCCTGTGGGTCTGGGGTAGCAACAGCCAGGGCCAGCTCGGGCTTGGCGACACAAACAACCGCACAACACCGACGCAGGTTTTCGCACCGCCGGGCTTCATGTTCACCTCCATCGACGGTGATGCGTTCAGCAGTCACGTCGTTGCGACGCTTGTGCCAGGGCCAAGCGCGGCGGGCGTGCTGATGGTGGCTGGCGCGATGATGCTGCGGCGCCGAGTGCGCGACTCAAAGACCAAAGGCGAGTGACCGTCTATGACATCGCGGTGGGCTGCTTGGTCCACTACATGGGCAATTGCCGCCCGAGTTTCTTCAACACGCTGGCCAGGAGCGCAGAGTGACAGCAAAACGGGCTATGCTGCCCGCCGCTTGGACTTCGTCAAGCTGATGGCGAGCAAGTAAGTGCCCCGTCTCCCAATCGCGTCTTTCTTTGGTACACTGGAAGTCCAAACGCCGGAGTAAAGATCGCATGATCCGCTGGAAACGCACGCTTCGTACCGCCAGTTCAGAACGGTTCATCGCCCTACGCGGCCAGAAAGCCGTGGCGACCGCGGACGTGCACTATCTGGCGTCTGGCATGGTCGCCGGAACCGTGGTGCTGGACGAGAGCGCGGGATGGACCGAGGAGCAAATCCCCGATGTGCTCGCGGCACTCGATGAAGACATGCTGCCCGAAGTGGATCAGGCCCGCGGGACCCTGCACTACTCGGTGGTGCTCGGCGAGATCATCGGGGACTTCGAGCACGAAGAGGACGAAGTGCGACCAGCCCCTCCACCGTCGAGCGGCAAGCGAAGAAAGTGATTCTGCTTCATCGGACTAACCGCGTGTGCGCTCAAACTCTGACATGAACGATACAAGTGCCTCGGCGCCCGCCCGGGGCATGGCGTTGTAGAAGCTCGCTCGGATGCCCCCGGCGGCTCGATGGCCTTTCAGGCAATCCAAGCCGTGCTTCGCGGCCTCGGTGCAGAACTGGTCGTCCAACTGCGGCGTGGGGCAGCGGAAGGTGATGTTCATGAACGAGCGCGAATCGGGTCGGGCGTGCGGCTTGTAGAACGTTGACCGATCGAGCAGGTCATAGACGATCTTGGACTTCTCGGCGTTGTACTTCTCAAAGTACGACGTGCCGCCGGACTTCTTGATCCACTTGAACATCAGCCCCATGGCGTAGATGCAGAACACCGGTGGCGTGTTGGGTCTGCTCTCCGCGGCGGCGAACGTGCGATACTGAAGCATGCCCGGAATGTCTTTGTTCCCGCGCTCAACCAGATCATCGCGGACGATGACCAGCGAGATGCCCGCAGGCCCGAGATTTTTCTGAGCGCTCGCATAGATGAGCCCGAACTTGGTCACATCAAACGGTCGCGAGAAGATGTCGCTGCACATGTCGCAAGCGAGCGGCGTGCCGTTGGGTGGGGTGGGAATCCTGTGGAACTGCGTGCCGAAGATCGTGTTGTTGGAGGTGTAGTGGACATATCCCGGCGCGTTGGAGTGGCGCACCTGTTCCGGGCGTGGGATGTAGGTGTAGTTGTCGGGCCGGCTGGACGCACACTCGTGGATGGTGCCGAAGATCCTGGCGTGCTCCATGGATTGGTTCGCCCAATAGCCGGTGTTGTAGTAGTCGGCCGAGCCGCTGCGATTTGAGGGCAGCAGGTTCATCGGCACCATGAAGTTCTGGCTGGTGGACCCGCCGGTCATGAAGAGCACGCGGTAGTTCGCGGGGATGTTGCCGACATCGCGACAATCCTGCTCGGCCTCGGCGAGAATGCGGTCAAACACCGGCCCGCGATGGGAGTGCTCGAGAATTCCCACGCCCGAGTTGCGACAGTTCCACACCTCATCCTGAATCTGCTTCAAGACCTCCTCGGGCATCTGGCCGGGGCCGGCAGAGTAGTTGAACAGCCGCTTGGTCGGCGTCTGCGGGGCCATCGATGACGTTGCAGGGGAGGCAGGAGCGGAGATCGGGGACATCGGGGACTTCTCCGGGGGACTCGACACGCGATACGTGCCGTGGGAACGGAGAAAGATAGTGCGACCGAAGCGGCGAGGATGGTTGGCCAAGGCCATCGCGTGCGGCAGACGCAAACTGGCGATCGGAACCAAAACGCATCCGGCCCATTCAGGACTTGGAACCGCGACCAGTCGAACGACCATTTCCCTTTGCCGCCCGTTTTTTGGCGGGTGCTGCGGGCTTCGAGGCCTTTGCTGGGGGCTTGACCTTTTTCGACGACTTGGGCTTACCCACGCTCGATCCAGGCCTCTTTCGGGTGCTTGGCTTGGAAGGCGGCTCGTCATCGGCACCCGTCTCCGAGGTGTCCTCCGCAAGCCCGAGGTGCTTCCCGGCCTCGGCGAACGAGAGCGGGGAGAGTTTGTCGCGATGGCGTTTCAGAAAGCTGGTGACGCCGTCCGGGTTCACTCGGGCATATTCGCGCAGGGCCCAGCCGATGGCCTTGCGGATGAAGAAATCCGTCTCGTGGGCGCGAGCGAGGCAGAACTCAAAGAGCATGGCCTCGTCGGTCTGCTCTTTGTGCCCGAGGTGGCAGAGGATCGCCGTTCTGCGAATCCAGAGATCGTCGTCGACGAGCCACCGGCGCATGACGGGCGTGACACCGGCACGATGCTGGAGCAGTGCCGAGCCGACGACTTTCTTGGCCACCCAATCCACGACATCCCACCACCCAGAGTCTGAGACCAGCCGCTTGAAGAGCGGCAGGTGAGCCGGGGTGTGATGCTCCGGAAACGCCACGGCGTAGTGGCAGGCGGCATAGAAGAACTCGCGCGGGCCGCCATAGACGGGCGGCGACATTTTCGTGCCGGAGCGCGGCGGCATCGTCACCGCCCGGATCGCCTCGTCGCGCTCGCGACCCGCCGTGCCGGCGTTCCAAAGCGTGAGCACGCTCGCGCGATAAGCCCGATCATCCGCCGGTGCATACTCGACGCAGAGCGCGTCAAAGATCGGCTCACGAGCCGTCGCCGATACACCGAGAAACGGCTGGGTCGTCCGCATGTACGCGGCCATCTCCTTGGCGGCGACATCATCTCGCAGAGCCGTCAAACGCTCGACCGCCGCGCTCACCAGCGAGGGCTTCGGAACCGAACGGGATTCGCCGGACTCTTCTGGCATGAGAACAGGATACCTTGTTTTTCGGTTTGAGCACAGGCCGCCTGTGCGGAGCATCGAGTACGATGCTGCCAGCGGGTGGTGCAGGTTGGAGCGACTCATGCGTCAGGCACTCATCGGATTGGTCGCGTTTTCAGCACTTTTCCAGGCCGCCACGCTGGCCGATCCGCCGGAATCCGTCACAAAGCCGGTGACCGACGAATACCACTGCACCCAAGTCGAGGACGCGTATCGCTGGCTCGAAGACTGGAACGACGCCGCGGTGAAGAAATGGTCTGAGGAGCAAAACGCGTATGCGCGGGCGTATCTGGACAAGATCGCATGTGCGCCGGGTCTGCGAGCGCGGGTCACGGAACTCGAATCGCTGGTGGGTGTGCGATACGCCGAGGTGAAGCAGGCCGGGGGCACGGTCTTTGCGAGCAAGACGCAGCCGCCCTTGCAGCAGCCGCTCTTGGTCGCGATGGAATCGGTGACGGACGTGAAGGGCGAGCGTGTGGTCATCGATCCAAACGCGCTCGATCCTTCCGGAGGCACGTCCCTGGACTGGTACGTCCCCTCGCCCGATGGATCTCTGGTCGCGGTGTCGATGTCTTCCGGCGGCAGCGAATCCGGAGACGTGCGGGTCTTTCATACGAAGGACGGCAGCGAACTCAAAGGCGACATGATCCCCCGCGTCAACGGCGGTACCGCCGGCGGCTCGCTCGCCTGGGATATCGATGGCAAGGGCTTCTACTACACCCGCTACCCGCGTGCGGTCGAACGGCCTGCGGACGACATGGACTTCTATGTCCAGGTCTATCACCACACTCTCGGCGAAGACCCCGCCAAGGACCGCATCGAGACCGGCAAGGACTATCCCAAGATCGCCGAGATCGTGATCGAGGTGAGCCCCGATGGAAAGTGGGCACTGACCAACGTGCAGAACGGCGACGGTGGCGAGTTCATTCAGGATGTCCGCACGCCCGAGGGCAAATGGGTGCGTCTGTCGACCTGGAATGACCGCATTGTCGAGGCCAAGTTCGGCCATGACAGTGCGATCTATCTCGTCAGCCGCAAGAATGCTCCGATGGGCAAGGTCAGTCGCCTGGCCCTCGAACCCGGCAACCCGCCCACGCTCGCTCAAGCCAAGGACGTCGTCGACGAAGACCCGAGCGCCTCGATCGAGACCGACTTCTTCGCCCGCGGCGGAATCTATCTCACGCCCACGAGGCTGTACGTCCTTGCACAAATCGGCGGTCCGAACCAGCTGCGTGCGTACAGGCTCGCCGATGGCGCGGCCGAGAAACTCGGTGTTGTGGAATCGCTCCCAATCTCCACGGTTGAGTATGTCGAGCACCTCTCAGGCGACGACCTGATCTTTCACAACGATTGCTTCATCACACCTCCGGGCTGGCGCGTGCTTCGCGCCGCGGCAGAAGGCGTCGGCAAAGTCGAAGCCACGCCGATGCAGATGCAGACCCCGCCAAACATGCCCGAACTGGCCGTGCGCCGCATCATGGCCGAGAGCAAGGACGGCACGCAGGTTCCGCTGAGCATCATCGCCCGCAGAGAGTTCTTTGAGGCCTATGACCACCTCGACGAATCACTCGAACAGATCGCCAGCGCTGCTGTTGAAGGCAAAGTCTCCGGAAACAAATCCGCCGTCACCTCCGTCATGTCGATGAACGGCACGGTCGACGGCAAGCGCGTCCGCTACAGCATTCCCGCCCCCACGATCGTGTATGGCTATGGCGGCTACGGCGTGAACCAGACCCCGGGCTTCTCACGCCGCATCCTGCTCTGGGTCGAGCAGGGTGGCGTCTACGTCGTCGCCCACATCCGCGGCGGCGGCGAGTTCGGCGAGAAATGGCACCTCGAAGGTAACCTGCTCAAGAAGCAGAACGTCTTTGATGACTTCATCGGTGCCTGCCAGAAGATCGTCGACCTCGGCATCTCGACACCGAGCAACATGGCCATCATGGGCGGTTCCAACGGCGGGCTGCTGATGGGCGCGGTCATGACCCAGCAACCCGAGATCGCGCGGGCCGTCGTCTCAATGGTCGGCATCTACGACATGCTCCGCGTCGAGCTCTCGGCCAACGGTGCGTTCAACATCACCGAGTTCGGCACCGTGAAAGACCCGGCCCAGTTCGCCGCCCTCTACGCCTATTCGCCGTATCACCGCGTGAACGATGGTGTGAAGTACCCCCCCACTCTTTTCATGACGGGTGCCAACGACCCGCGCGTTGACCCCATGCAAAGCCGCAAAATGACCGCACGCATGCAGGCCGCCATGAAGTCCGTCCCCGAGAATCGCGGCGGGCCCTCGCCGGTGTATCTCCGCACCAGCGGCTCTACTGGCCACGGCTCGGGCACGCCCCTGAGCGCTCGCATCGAGCAGACCGTGGACCAGATGGGATTTCTATTCGACCAACTCGGGGTGCAGTACATCTCGCCGGGTCGCGAGTAAGCCGCCGGGCGTGGAGTTCGCTCATTGCACAACCGCTTTCGGTTACGCTGGAGCGCATGAACATCCTCGCGATCGCACTCTGCCTGGTTCTGCTTGCTGCTCTGCCCCTCGGGTGTGCGAGCGTTCAGAAGGGTCCTTCAGCGCCGCAATGGGCTCTGGCCATTCACGGCGGAGCCGGCGTCATTGATCGAGACGCCACCAGCACCGAACGCGATCAGTACACCCGTTCTCTCGTGTCGGCACTCGAAAACGGGCGGTCGATGCTCATTGCCGGAGCATCAGCCGTTGACGCCGTCGAATCCGTCGTGCGCCAACTGGAAGACGATCCGCTCTTCAACGCCGGCCGCGGCGCGGTCTATACCTACGAAGGCACGCACGAGCTGGACGCCTCGATCATGGACGGGTCCACTCTCGCCTGCGGCGCGGTGGCCGGCGTTCGCACCGTGCGGAACCCCATCGGCTTGGCGCGGCGCGTCATGGAACGATCGCCGCACGTGCTCCTGATCGGCGATGGCGCTGAGCGTTTCGCCGACATGCAGGGTGTCGAGCGCGTCGAGAACACCTGGTTTGACACGCCCCGTCGTCGCGAGCAATGGGAGAAGCGCCGTCGCGAGATGGACGCCGCGCCCGCATCTTCCGCATCTTTCAAACCCCTCCACGATCCCCGCGCCGCATTCGGCACCGTCGGCGCGGTCGCTCTGGATGTTCATGGCAAGCTCGCCGCCGCCACCTCCACTGGCGGCATGACATGCAAGCGCTGGGGCCGCGTCGGAGACACGCCCATCATCGGCGCGGGCACATACGCAGACACCCATGCCGCCATCAGTTGCACCGGGACCGGCGAAGAGTTCATCCGCCACGGCGTGGCCCGCCAGATCGCGCTCATCGTCGAGCTCCAGGGCCAGAGCGTCCAGCGGGCCGCCGAACGCGTCGTGTTCGATCGCCTGAAACCCGACGATGGCGGGGTGATCGTCGTCGGACGCGACGGGTCCATCGCCATGGTCTTCAACTCCGACGGCATGTTCCGCGGTGCTGCCGACTCGGCTGGGCGATTCGATGTGGGTATCTGGAAAGATCTGGAGAAGCGATCGTCCGGAGCACGTCCATGATCGCGTTCGCGCGGCTTCTCGCGGTGCTAGTGCTCGCGGTTTGGCCGCTCGTGATCGGCGGCTGCGCATCAAGCGGCGAGAAAGGCCACCTCGTCATCGTCGGCGGCGGGCTCAGTGATTCCAACGCCGAGGTCTTTCGTGCGTTCGTCGATCGCTGCGCCGATGGCCCCATCGGGATTGTGCCCACCGCCAGCGGCGATGGGCTCGCCGCTGGCGAATCCAACGTGACGCGGTTCCGTCAGTACGCCGGTGATCGACCGGTGATCGTCATCCCACTCACGCAGTTCGATGCCGATAAAGCCAACGATGCCAGCATCGCCGACCTCATCGCCTCCTGCGGCGGGCTGTGGTTCACCGGTGGTGATCAGAGCCGCATCACCAAGGTCTTCCGGCCAGATGCCGCCGGAACAACGCCGATCTACAAAGCTTGCCTCACCGTGCTCAAGCGCGGCGGGGTCATCGGTGGCACCAGCGCGGGGGCGGCGATCATGACCGACCCGATGATCACTGGCGGCCGAGCTCGCGCGACACGCGTCCAGCTCGATCCAGAGAACGAATCGGCCACCCCAGGCGTCCGCATCGGTGTCGGCATGGGTTTTCTCGATGTCGGCACCACCGACCAGCACTTTCTCGAACGCGCCCGCATGGGCCGATTGATCGAAGCCCTTGCGCTCACCAACCAGCGATTCGGTTACGGCATCAGCGAAGACTCCGCCATGACCGTCGATCGCCGTACCGGGCGGTTCACCGCCGCGGGCGAGCTTGGCGTGATCCTGATCGACCGCACTACCGATGGACCACTGCGTCTCTCCGCATTCAGCGCGGATGACCGGGGGCATGTCAAGGGAGCTTGGCTGTCACCAGCTTCAGGCCGCGTGGGTGTCGAATCGGGTGAGCAACACGCGCCGGTGGTCACGTTGAAGAACGTGTACAGCCGGGATGCGATCATGCATCTTGCCCGCGCGCTGGGCAATGGCGTCGCCTCCGCATCGGTGCGTGACGGGGATCTGCTCATGACGCTCACGCGCGACCGGCGCACCCGTGTGTATCGCGACAGCACCGGCGCCCGCCCACCACTGGTCATCGACGCGATCCTGAGCATCCAGCCGGCGAGCGGTTCATCGCCGTGATGGGGTCTTTGCCGTCGGAGGCCGATTCGACTTGACGGGTGGCGGCACTTGATACGCGCCCAGCGGCCCAGCGCCGGGCAGCGGAGCATGCCGCTGGCTCTCCGGAATCAGATCGTCGGGGTTCAATCGATGCTCGTGCAAGAACACATCGCTGCCGCACTCCGGACACTTCACCCGGCCATACTCCACCTTCAGCCCGACCAGTGAAAAGTCACAGAACGGACACCCCGCGCGGTTCAGGATGTTGCGGATCGATCGCACGATCATCAACCATCGCAGGCCGATGGCCGCGGCAAGAAACAGCGTGATCATGACCGCGGCGTTCAGCCCAATCCAGCGGAAGTTCCCGATCTGCGACGCGAGCGCTGCCGATGAGAACGATTTGCTCAGCACCATGGCGATGAGTGCCGACGCCCCGGCCCACGCGCCAGCGGCGACGATCCCCGCCGCAAGCGGCAGCACCCAGATCGCATCACCCCGGCGAATCCGCGCCTGAATGATCAGCCGCTCGTACTGCTCATCGCTGTATCTGTCGATCTCCGGAATAGAGAGGTGTTGGCGGAGCGCTCGGAGCATGCAAAGTCGTGTATCGGCTCAACACCGATCGGGTTGCACACTCGACGAGGATTCCGAGACCTCGCCGACGTGCACCCGCACCGGCATGAGGCCCTTTCTCGAGCACTCAGCCACTCCGCAATCTCCGCGTTGGGGCTTCGGCAAGACTCACTTACTCGGCGGATACAGGAACATCAGCGCCCCAGGAAACCGCTTCGCCCACGCCTCTTCGGTGTGCATCGCGTCCGGTTCGATCACCAGCTTGAATCGATCCGCGCCAAGTCCCTTGCCCTTGGCCAGCTCGCCGATCGCCTGTGCAGCCGCGGCATACGACGCGTTGGTCTGCTGATCCTTCTCGGCCTTGCCAGCTTCCATGCCGCCCATGCCAAAGACCATCTTCCCGGGCCACTTGGGCTTCGCGGCGAAGTGCTTGAACGACTCGCGCCCGGAACCGGCAACAAAGGACATGCTCTCGCAGAGCACCTTGGAGAAAACGTCTGGCCGCTCGGTCGCCGCTTCCATCGCGATCACCGCGCCCAGGGATGCGCCGCCGATGCCTGTGTTCGCCGCCTCGGTCTTGGTGCGGAACGCGCGATCAACGCGCGGCTTCACCTCATCCACCAGGAAGCTCACAAACTCCTTGCCACGCGGCGGAGACTTGTCGGACCCGCTCCACGTGAACGGCACATACTCCGACATCCGCAGCTCGCGAGCGTGCGGCACGCCCACGATGATGATCGGTTCGATCTCGTTCTTCAGGATCAGCCCGCCCGCCGTCTCATCGGCACCCCACTCCGCGGGAATCGTCGGGAGCTTCTCGAACACGTTCTGCCCATCCATCAGGTACAGCACGCTGTAGCGCTTGCTGGCGTTCTCCGGCGCGTCGTAGCCCGGCGGCAGCCAGACCAGCACATCACGCGAATAGCTGGGCTGTACGCCGCCGACAACCTCAAGCCGACGAAGCGAGCCAACGGAAACGCTGATCGGGCGATAGCGATTGAACTCCAGCCGAGCGGGATCGCCCGGGGCCTGGTCCTTCCACGCGATGATCTCCAGCTCGATGATCGGCTTTTCACCCGGCGCCAGCTTGCTGATATCCACCTTCGGGAGGATCCGATTGTCGGTGTTCTGGAAGTCGGGCGTGGACTCCACCGTCTCCCATGAGCCGCGGGCAAACTTGAACGCGATGCGCGAGTCGAGCTTGGGTTTTTCCCAGACGATGCGCCATTTCATGTCGCTCTGAGCCGAGAGCTGCATGGCCTTGTCACCCGGGTTCCAGCCGTTGTGGCTGGAGGGCATGTAGATCGGGCTGGAAGTGTTGGCGATCTTCGCCTTGTCGGTCACCACCACGATAAAGCCCTGCGGGAGCGACTCGGGCTCGACCCAGTTCGGGGCCGCCTTGTCATCGGTGGTCGCGGCCTCGACCGCGGTGCCACTGGAGTTCAGAGTCATGGTCGTCGCCCCAAACAACTCGCGGATGGGCCTGGGCAGCCCACGCGTGCCGAACATCAGGCCCTGCATGAGCAGGAGCGTGCCGACGACGCTGACGACCCAGAAGCCGACAAACCACTTACCCATGCTGCGTCCTTTCGTGTGCATGAACGAGATCAAGAGTACGTGCGAACGCCTTGAGTGGCAAAGTCCTGGAGCGCAGAGGGCCAGAGTGACCGATTCCATCCCGGACCAACATGACCGTTGAGTCACTTGCTGGTCAGTCGCCGTCCCCAGACAAACGCCATCACGGCGCATGCGATCAGGATCGCGCCGTTGGCCTGGTGAGCCGTGCGAATCAGCGCCTCCAGGGGGTTCCCAGCCGTTCGCTCGGCTCCGCCTGCGAGAAACGCCGCCCACCCGAGCAGGAACTGCAGCGAGACCACGGCAACGAGCGCCCCGCCGACACGATTCAGCGTCACTCCCACACTCGATGTTCGCACCGCCTGGCTCATCAGGATAAAGCCCGCGAACACGGCCAGCCCCGCAACGATCACGCTGAACCCGATGTGCGACCACAAAGCATGCGGCGAGCGCAGGTGTCGATACATCGCTCCGAAGACCAGTTGCAGAATCAGCGCGTGCGTCGCGGCCGTTGAAAACACGCGGATCCGCCTGGCGGTCTCCGAGGCCAGCAGGTCCTTGATTCCGATCACCGAGCGGAATCGGCTCGACATCACCACGGCGATCGCGGCAAACAGCCCGAAGATGAGCTGCGCCGACACGCCGTGAACCACAGCACCCCAGCGACTGTCGGCCAGCACGCGCAGGCCCCCGACGATCCCCTGGGCGACAACCAGCAGGAACGCGATCAGCACCATCACGTTGACCCAGCGACGCGTCTCAACGAACATCGTGAACAGCAGAAGCGTGATTGCGGTAATGCCGGTGAGCGTGCCGAACAGTCGATGCGAGTGCTCGAAGTAGATCCCAGCATCCGTATGCGAAGCGAGGGGATAGAGGAACATGTTCCCGCCGAACGTGTTGGGCCAATCTGGCACCGCCATGCCCGTGTTGGTGCTCGTTACCAGCCCGCCCACAAACAGCAGCGGCGCCATGCCCAGGACCATCACTACAGCGAAGCGACCCAACCACATCGACGCCGGCAGATCTCCCCTCTGCGCCCGCGCGATCGGCCACGCCGCCAGCGCGGCCACCACACCGATTCCGAGCCCAAGCCCCACAAACCCAAGCGCGATCAGCGGGGCCGACGGAACCACACCCGGCGAAACGCTCGAGGCGTCCGCCGGCTTGGCGAGCTTGGACCCGAGGATCAGCAGCCCCAACATCGCTGCGACAACACTCGAAGCGATTCCCACCGGCACAACCCGTTTGCGAGGCAGGCGCGAGTTCAGCACGAACAGTGTCGCCCCCCAGACCCCGAGCACCACGGGTGTGGCACTCGATTCGGGGAGCTTCAGCCACGGCAAGTGCGTCACGAACCACGCAACCCACACCGCAATCGCCGTCGCAAACCCATGCACCAGCACTGGAGCCAGCACGCGGCCCTTTGTGGATGAAAGTTCGGTAACCATTCGGAATTTCCCCGTAAATCGCTCAGACATTCAGGTTTTAGATGAGACTGAGTCTCATTTGGTCTCTGGAAGGTATCTGGACTTGACAGGATAGGGGGTTCAGTGCGAAAGTTGCTGTTCTACCGCAATTATTCCCTCCCAACAGAAAAGTGTTCATAGTGTTCCCGGACCGTTCGGCGATCCGACGGTGCTGGATGTCTGAATCGTGCTCGCTACCGCGAAGGTGGCGTTGGACGGAGCTTGGCCGATCGAGAGGACGACCCCGGTGTCAACGATCTTCCCGAAATGGACGAACGCACTCCCCACCGTGCTGCTGGGCGGCGTGCTGAGCACGCTGGCCGTGGGTGTTGGTGCCGCGTGGTACTACGCGACACCGAAGTACTGGCGCAGCGGGTACATGCCTGCACAGCCGCACCTGGATGAACTCGCCGAGGTGCGTCTCATCAAGGTTGCTGGCGCGAATCCGCCGGACATTCCCGGACACACGTATCCGGGATTCAGCCATCAGATCCATGCGGGCAAGCTGGGCATGGATTGTCGCTATTGCCATAGCCACGTGGAAGAGTCGCCCGAGGCGAACATTCCATCGGTGAGCACGTGCGTTGGGTGCCATGCGGATGGGCATGTGAACGACGAGCTGTATGCGAAGAAAAACCGCGTGCAGTTTGTTCGCGACGCGTGGGAGGCGGGTGTGCGATACACGGTGGTAGATGCTCTCAAGAAAGAGGGCAAGATCGACGAGGCCGAAGCCAAGAGCAAGGAGTTCGCCGAGGCGGGTCTTCATGTGGTCAAGGGCGGCGCGAGTCTGCCTTGGCGGCGGGTGCACAAGGTGCCGGATTATGTGCGGAACTTCCCGCACCACGCGCACGTTGCCGCGGGCGTGAGCTGCTATTCGTGCCACGGGAACATCATGGAGATGCCGGTGGTGTATCAGGAGCAGCCGCTGAGCATGTCATGGTGTCTGGAATGCCACGCAAATCCGGAGCCGCATCTGGTTCCGCCGAGCAAGGTGACGGATCTGTACTGGGTTCGTGACCAGCTCACGGCAAACAAGAACGCGCCGGTGACAAGCACGACCGATCCGCTGGGCGTGCTGACCAAGGGCGGCAAGGGCCTGCTGGAAGACCTTGCGAAGAAACCGATGCACCTCTTGCCGCAAAACTGCGGTGCGTGCCACTACTGATTTTTCGCTTTGTTTTCTCGCGTTTCTCGGTTCGATGCCAAGGGGCGGATTTTTAGAACGGGATGCACCCGGATGAGTCTGGATCAATGCCATTCGAGCGTCGGCGAACAGCCGGTGATCAAGCCGCGAGCGATTGCGTCCACCGATGTGGGCGTGAACGGGAAGGCGTACGTCCGCGGGTTGGAAGACGTCGCGGACACGCGCGACTTCCGCGATCTGCTGGAGCGTGAGTTTCCAAGCGGCGCATCGCGCCTGCTGGAGAGTTCACGCCGCACGTTCCTGAAGCTCATGGGCGCGTCGGTCGCGCTCGCCGGGGCGGCGACGCTTCCGGGGTGCCGTCGGCCGGACCACAAGATCTATTCCTATTCCAAGGACGTTCCAGAAAGCATTGTCCCGGGCAAGGCGACGTTTTATGCCACCACGCTCGCGCTCCCCGGCGGGCGGGTCGAGGGCATTCTGTGCGAGACGCACGAGGGTCGCCCGACCAAGATTGAGGGCAACCCTCTCCACGAGCACAATCAGGGCCGAGCGAGTTCGATTGCGCTCGCGTCGATCCTGTCGCTGTATGACCCGGATCGCCTGAAGGACCCGAAGTTCCTGGGCATGCCCAGCGAAGAAGAGCGTCAGAAGCCACGCTCCTGGGCCGACTTTGCGGCGTGGTGCTCGGTGCACTTTCCGACGCTGCGCGGCGACGCGAGCAGCAAGCTCGCGTTCGTCGTGGATGCCAAGCGCTCTCCATCACGCGATCGTCTGCTGAAGGATGAGATCAAGAAGAAGTTCCCGAAGGCGATGTGGGTTTCCTATGACCCGACCGCGAGCGACGCTGCCAGCGAGGGCGCAAGCGCGGCGTTCGGAAAGCCGATGCGCGACGTGCTGGATGTCTCCAAGGCGGAAGTGATCGCGTCTTTTGATCGCGACATTCTGCTGGACGACGCGGCGTTTCTGTCCAACACCCGCGGCTTTGCGAGCAAGCGCACGCCCAAGAAGGCCGCAGACGAGATGAATCGTCTGTACGTGGTTGAGGGCACATTCTCGACCACTGGCGCAAAGGCCGACCATCGCGTTCGCGTGGCACCGAGCGAGGTCGGGGCGTATGTCGCCGCGCTGGCCGCAAAGCTTGGCGAGGCCGCCGGGCTGAGCGCGGAAGTCGCACTCGGCGCTGAGCGGCTGGTAAACGCGAGTGGCGTGAAGATCGATGAGCAGTTCGTCGCGGCCTTGGCCGAAGACCTGCTGCGGGACGAGAACAAGCAGAGCCGTAAGGGCAAGTCGCTCGTGCTGGTTGGCGCCTCGCAGCCCGCGGCGATTCACGCTCTGGGCTATGCGATCAACGCCGCGCTGGGCAACATCGGTTCCACTCTTCGACTGAAGCCACTGACTGAGGAAGAACGCACCGGCGGCATCGCCGGGCTGAAGCGTGTCACCGACGCGCTCAACGGCGGGCAGATCAGCACGCTGGTGTGCATCAACACCAATCCCGCGTATGACGCGCCGGGCGACCTGGGTTTCGCCGAGGCGATGAAGAAGGCCCAGCATCGCATCACGCTCTCCAGCGATCACTCAGAAACCATCGAGCACAGCACGTGGCAGTTGCCGCTGGCGCACGCGCTTGAGAGCTGGGGCGATCTTGAGTCGCTCGAAGGCACGCTCTCGCCGGTGCAGCCGATGATCGCGCCGCTCTTCGGGGCTAAGAGCGATCTGGAGGTGCTCGCGCACATCGCCGGTCTCCCCGGCGAAGAGGCCGACGGCTACACGATCGTGCGGAACACATGGAAGGCGAACGCGAGCTTTGCCAAGAGCGACTTTGAGCGCGCCTGGCGCCGGGCCTTGAACGATGGCGTCTTCTCGCCCTCAGAGAAGATCGCCCAGCCGACGATCGCCTATGGCGGCGTCGCCTCGGCTCTGCGGACCCTCAAGATCGCTTCACCCGGCAGCGAGTCGCTGGACGTGGTCTTCGTCGCGGGCTCGGTCGGCGACGGCTCGCTCAACAACAACGCGTGGCTGCAGGAACTGCCCGACCCGATGACGAAGATCGTCTGGGATAACGTCGCGCTCGTCAGCCCGGCAACGGCCAAGACCTTCGGCATCGAGCAGGACAAGGACACCAGCGAAGTCCGCCACGCCCGCCTCATCGACGTCAGCGTCGGCGGCCAGACGGTGCGGGCCGCGGCGTGGGCCGCGATCGGCATCCCCGATAACACTATCGTCATGACCTTTGGCTATGGACGCACCCATGTCGGCCGCGTCGGCGAGGGCACGGGCCACAACGTCTATCCGATCAGCGGCCTGGGCGGCTCGAACCGTCGCATGGCGACCGGAGCCAAAATCTCACGCGTTTCCGGCGGCGAGACGCGCTACCCGATCTCCTGCACCCAATCACACGGCTCCATGGAAGGTCGCGCGATCGTCCGCGAGACCGACCTGCCCGCGTGGAAGAAGTTCGGCGACGATCCCTTTGCCGGAATGTCCGCTGAGGCGAAGGCACGGGCGCTTACCGACAGCTACAAGCAGCAACGCGATCTGAACTACGCCGAGCGTCTGGGCGAGCTCTCGCACACCCCGGCCAACGCCAACGCGTACATCAACCCGCAGCGCGGCACCAAGACCGAGGCGATCGCCGGCAGCACCCTCGAGCACGGCAGCTCGGCCTTCCGCACCGACGGCAAGGAGCGGGCCGTCGACTTCGCTCGCGATCAGCAATGGGGCATGACGCTGGATATGTCGAGCTGCACCGGCTGCTCGGCGTGCGTCGTCGCCTGTCAGAGCGAGAACAACATCCCCGTCGTCGGCAAGATCGAGGTCAACAAGCATCGCGAGATGCACTGGATGCGCATCGACCGCTATTACGCGGGCGACAACCTCTCCGGCGGCATCACCGATGCGAGCGTCACCTTCCAGCCGCTGCTCTGCGTGCACTGCGAGAACGCTCCGTGCGAAACGGTCTGCCCGGTCAACGCCACGGTGCACGGCCCAGAAGGCATCAACTACATGGTGTACAACCGCTGCATCGGCACGCGGTATTGCGCCAACAACTGCCCGTACAAGGTTCGACGCTTCAACTTCTTTGACTATGGCGTGAAGAAGTTCAACGGCGACTACATCGGGCAGGGCGCGATGGACGCCGTCGGGCTTGATCCGAAGAACAAGAACCTCATCCCGCCGCGTCTGCGCGAGCGACTGGACGAAGTGACCAAGCTGGGCATGAATCCGAACGTCACGATCCGCTCCCGCGGCGTGATGGAAAAGTGCAGCTACTGCATCCAGCGCATCAACGAAGCCCGTATCGAGGTCAAGCTGAAGAAGTTGGACATGATCCCCGATGGGTTCTTCCAGACCGCCTGCCAGCAGTCCTGCCCAGCCGACGCCATCACCTTCGGCGACATCAACGACGTCAAGACCAGCTATCCGCTCCCCGGCGGCGGCACACGCATGGGCAGCAAGGTGCACGAGCTGCGCGAGAGCCAGCGTTCGTACATGGTGCTCGGCTATCTGAACACCCGCCCGCGCACGACCCACCTGATGGTCATGCGAAATCCCAACCCCGCGCTCGTCACCGCCGATCGGCGGAACAACTGGACCAACCCCTTTGACCATCACCACGGCGATCACTCGCCGGGGCACGAGGGGCACGAGGCCAAGGACGGCAAGCACGCGTTTGGACCTGCCCAAGACGGAGCCAAGAGCAATCTCGTGAACTTCATCGATCAAACCAAGAGCACGACCGACACCGGCTATCGGCTGTCACTGGGCGTGTTGCCAACCGCCGGGGGAGTGTGACCAGCCATGAGTGCGATTCACCCAGATGAGATCAATGCCGGTCGCCTGAGCGGAGCCCTTCCGCTCGACCGCCCGCAACCCATCGACGAGCGCACCGGCGACGGCACGCTCATCGATGACCCGGCGGTACGCGCGCCGTTGGTCCTCAACAACCGATCTTTCCACGACATCACCAACACCGTCTGCGGCTACGTCGAGCAGAAGCCGGGCGGATGGTGGTACATCCTGCTGTTCCTCGCGGCAAACATCGCCGGGCTCGGCACACTGATGATCGTCTACCTGCTGGTAACGGGCGTCGGCGTGTGGGGGCTCAACAACCGCGTCGACTGGGCGTGGGACATCACCAACTTCGTGTTCTGGATCGGTATCGGCCACGCTGGAACGCTGATCTCGGCGATCTTGTGCCTGCTCAAGCAGAAGTGGCGCACGTCGATCAATCGTGCCGCCGAGGCGATGACGATCTTCGCCGTGATCTGTGCCGGCACCTTCCCCGGGATCCACGTGGGTCGCATGTGGTTCATCTGGATGGTCTTCCCGATTCCCAACTCCAACGCGATCTGGCCGAACTTCAAGAGCCCGCTGCTTTGGGACGTGTTCGCGGTCAGCACGTACTTCACCGTGTCGGCCCTGTTCTGGTTCATGGGCATGATCCCCGATCTGGCGACGCTCCGCGATCGCGCGGTGCTCCGCATGCAGGCCTCCAAGGACGGCCCGACGGTCCTGCCGTTCCTCTCGCTTCGCGTCGATCAGCTTCGGGCGTGGATCTACGGGTTCCTGGCCCTTGGCTGGCGATTCTCCAGCCGGCACTGGCTGCACTATGAGAAGGCGTATTTGCTGCTGGCTGGCGTTTCGACGCCGCTGGTGCTCAGCGTGCACTCGATCGTGTCGTTTGACTTTGCGACGAGCGTGCTGCCCGGGTGGCACACGACGATCTTCCCGCCGTACTTCGTGGCGGGGGCGATCTTCGGCGGGTTTGCGATGGTGCTGCTGCTGATGATCCCGGCGCGTGAGCTGTATCCGAACATGAAGGATTTCATCACGCTTCGGCACATGGAGAACATGGCCAAGATCCTGCTGGTGACCGGCAGCATGGTCGGGTTTGCCTATGCGATGGAGTTCTTCATCGCCTGGTACAGCGCAAACCAGTACGAAGCCGACGTGTTCATCTGGAACCGTGTGACACCGGACTGGCTGCATCCGCGTGGTGCCCCCTACTGGTGGGCGTACTGGGCGATGATCTTCTGCAACGTCGTCACGCCGCAGCTCTTCTGGTTTAGAAAGTTCCGCACCAGCCCGCTGTGGATCTTCGTGGTGTGCGCGTTTGTGACGGTGGGCATGTGGTTCGAGCGATTTGTGATCATCGTGACGAGCTTGCACCGGGCCTTCCTTCCGGCGCAGTGGGGCATGTTCTTCCCGTCCATTGTGGACATCATGACTTTCGTCGGCACGTGCGGGATCTTCATGTTCCTGTTCCTCTTGTTCTTGAAGTTCCTGCCGGCGTTTGCGATGAGCGAGATCAAGAACGTCACGCCGCAGGCGAGTCCGCACGATCACCACTGAATGCAGAGGCACTGGGCATCAGGCACAGGGCATTAGGGAAAGACTGAAACCATGGCTCGGAAGCAGAGCAAAATCTTCAAGACCCCGACGGGTGAGACGGTCTACGGCATGATGGCCGAGTTCGCCACGCCCGCCGACGTCTACCACGCTGCGGAGAAGTTCCGCGATGCGGGATTCAAGAACTGGGACCTCTACGCCCCCTTCCCGATCCACGGGATCGACGAGGCGATGGGGCTGAAGACCAGCCGCGTGCCGCTGCTGACGGGGCTCATTGGGCTCGGCGGCGCGGGCGTGGGCTTTGCGTTCCAGTACTGGGTGTCCGTGTATGGCTATGCCACGGTGGTGCAGGGCAAGCCGCTGGGCGCGTGGCAGGCGTTCGTGCCCGTCACGTTCGAGATCGGCGTGCTCTTCACAGCGTTCACCGCGCTCATCAGCATGCTGGCGTTCAACACGCTGCCGATGTGGTACCACCCGCTGTTCAAGAAGTCCCGCTTTCTGCGTGTGAGCGACGATCGCTTCGTGATCTGCGTCGAATCGCGCGATCCAAACTTTGACCCCGCCAAGACGCGCCAGATGTTCGAGAGCGCCAAGGGATACAACATCGATCTGGTGGAGGAATGATGCCCACGCAAACCACCTCCCCACTCTTCACGAGCACCCACGCGATGACCATGCGTCCGAACACCTTTGCCAACTCCTTCGCCCGCTCCGTGGGCACGCTGTCCATTCTGGCTGGCATTGCGGCACTCGGGCTCGGCACGGGCGGGTGCCAGCGCGAGCGCTCTGACGCTCCCCCGCGGCAGTTTCTGCCCGACATGGACGACAGCCCGAAGTTCAAGCCCCAGACCGAGACGGCGTTCTTCTCCGATGGCCGAGCCATGCGCCAGCCGGTCTCCGGCACGGTCGCATTCGGCGGGTCTTCACGCGTCGATGGTGATCGAGCGGGCTTTGCCAAGCTCGATGTAGGCATCTATCAGGGCATTGACCCCGCTGGCAAGCCGCTGGCCGAGGGAGAGCCCGCGTACCTCAAGTCCATCCCCGCCGGCGCGGTTCAGGCCTTTGCCGATCACTGGAACGCCCGTGGCGCAAAGCTCACGAGTCCTGCCGAGTCGCTGGCCAAGATGGTCGAGCGCGGGCAGGAACGGTTCAACATCTACTGCGCCGTCTGTCACGGGTACCACGGCGAAGGTGGCGATCCGACCAACGGCACCGGCGGCATCGTCGGGCGTCGCTGGCGCTATCTCGTCCCGAGCTATCACGATCCCAAGTATCGCGACCGTGCGGTCAAGACCGGGCAGGATGGCTATCTGTTCCACGTCATCCTCCAAGGCGTGCCCGCCGCGACATCTGACCTGCCCCCGAAGATGCCCGGCTACGCCGACAAGGTGAACGAACTCGACGCCTGGGCGATCGTCATGTATGTCCGCACACTTCAGGCGGCATGGAAAGACGGGACCAGCGCCCGGAGCCCAATCGGTGCTGCGAGCGCTTCCCCGCTGGCGATGGACCCCGCCAATACCGACCGCAAGGAGCCCACGCAGTGAGCAGCATCTCTACACATGCCGGCGACCACGGCCAAGACGGCCACGGGCACGCCCACGAAGCCCCGCACATCGCGGCACGCGCCAAGCTGGACATGGACGCCGTTACCCCTGGGTCTGGAATGAAGACCGCCGGGGCCGGGCTCATGTTCATGGGCATTGTCGGAATCGTCGTCGTCGCCGTCGGCGGCTTCAGCGGCGGGCTGGTGGGCAAGCAGGCCCTTGCCAGCTATCACATGGGCTTCTTGTACGCCCTGGGCATCGCCCTCGGTGCGCTGGGCTTGCAGATGATTCTGCAGCAGTTCAACGCCGGCTGGGGCGCCGCCGTGCGACGCACCGCCGAGAGCACCGCGAGCATGATGTGGGTCGTGCTGCTGCTGTTCCTGCCCATCCTCATCCTCGAACTCTTCGTCACCAAGGGCATGCTCTTCAAGTGGATGGACCCGGCCTATACCGCCGGCGACATCATCTACACCAAGAAGATGGCCTGGCTCGATCCACAGTTCTGGGCCATCCGCGCCGCGATTTACTTCTTCATCTGGATCGCCCTGGGCAGCGTCCTTTACCGCCTCAGCCGCAAGCAGGACGAGAATGGTGATCGCTGGATCACCGCCAAGCAGCGCTGGATCAGTTCCTTTGGCTTGTTGCTGTTCGCTCTCTCGACGGCGTTTGCCAGCTTCGACTGGCTGATGTCGCTCGACTATCACTGGTTCAGCACCATGTTCGGCGTGTACTTCTTCGCCGGGAGCGTGCTCAGCTCTCTCGCGGTGATGATCGTCGTCATGTGCTCGCTCCGCGCCAGCGGCAAGTACGGTGCCGCGTTCACGAAGGAACATCAGCACGACCTCGGCAAGCTGATGTTCGCCTTCACCGTCTTCTGGGCGTATGTCACGTTCTGCCAGTATTTCCTCATCTGGTACAGCAACATTCCCGAAGAAACCGCCTTCTACAACCTTCGCAAAGACGGCGGCTATATGCCGATCTTCGTTGCCCTCTGCCTTGGGCACTTCCTGATTCCCTTCGTGATCCTGCTCGTGCGCGATGTGAAGCGCAACCCCCACCTTCTTCGCCTGGTGGCCCTCTGGATCCTTGTCATGCACGCCGCCGACCTGGTCTTCATGGTGCGGCCGATCGTCAAGGACGCCAAGCCCGGGGTCAACCTGTGGCTGGACATCGCGGGGATTCTCGGCCCGGCCCTGTTCTTCATCGGGGCGGCGGTCTGGAAGATGAGCCGCGGGCCCATCATCCCCATCAAGGACCCACGCCTGCACGAAGTGCTTGGGCACAAGAACTACGTGTAACCCCAGAGAGATTCGTCGGATTTGCCCGATTTGGGCGGCATCAAGTCTCGAAGAGCATCGAACTTTCATGAAGTTCCGAAACGCCGGATAAGCAGCTATGGCCGACACGCACGGACAATCCCACTCTTCCGCTTCCAAGCATGCACACGCGACGACGGCGCATCACGATGCGGTGGACTCGTGGCATGATCACTCGCACGACGAGAAGCCGCAGCACGCGCACGCCGAGACGGTGAACTCGGGCATGGTGCTGGGTGTGGGCGTGTTCCTGTTCGTGCTGATCGTCGTCGCGTGCGTGATCGTGTACGCGTTCTACATTGGTGCGACCACCCGCACCCTGGAAAAACGCGAGCTGGCCACCGCCGATGCACCGGCCAAGGTCTTCCGCGAGTGGAAGGGGCAATCGCTGATTCGGCTGGAGAGCGGCGGCACGCTGCAGGTGCCCGCCGGCGAAGAGGGTAAGACCAAGAACATCACGCTCGTTCCGATCAAGGACGCCGCCAAGGGCGTGATCGCGGAGTATGCGGGCAAGGCGACGGCGGGGAAGTGAGGTTTCGGGTTTCGGGGCTCGGGTTTCGGGTTTCGATTGAAGGCATGCGATGACGCAGTTGTGCACGACAATCCCGCTTGATGCCGCACGAGTGCTTGCTCGGGGCGGTGTCATGGGCGTGTTGCGGCGTGTCGGCTGTGCGCTCTCGGTCGGTCTTCTCGCGTCGACGTCCATCGCCCAGCTCATTCCGACCGACGTTCCCGAACCGGTCAAGGGTCTGACGATCACCAACAACCTGGGTAAGTTTGTGCCCATGTATCTTCAGGTGACCACCGCCGAGGGCAAGATTGTCAGCTTGAATGAGTTCTTCAATCGCCCCACGATGAAAGACGGCAAGCCCGCGGGCAAAGGCAACAAGCCCGTCGTCATCCAGATGTCCTATTTCCGCTGCCCGATCCTCTGCCCCACGATCCTGGAAAAGTTCACCAAGACGATCGACACCATCGACTTCACCGTCGGCGAGGATTTCGACGTTCTGGTGGTCAGCTTTGACCATCGCGACAAGCCCGCCGACGCCCGCTCGCACAAGGCCGCCCAGATACTGGCCTACCAGCGACCGGAGAACAACGACATCCGCGATGGCTGGAACTTTGTCATCGCTTCGCCGGAAACCTCTCGTCAACTCGGCGAAGCCCTCGGCTTCCCCTTCCGATACCTCCCCGAGAGCGACGAGTATTCCCACGGCACGGCCCTCTTCGTCCTCACGCCCGAGGGCAAGATCTCCAGCTATCTCACCGGGCTCAACTACCCAGCCAAGGACGTCAAGCTCGCGCTGCTCGACGCTTCCAACGGCAAAATCGGCAGCTTCTGGGACGCCTTCCCCCTCTGGTGCTACCACTTTGATCCCAACGCAGGCACCTACTCGCTCCAGGCCATGCGCGTGATGCAACTCGGCTCGGGCGGGGCGGCGGTCGTCCTCGGCGGTTTTCTGGGCGTGCTCTGGTGGGCTGATCGGCGCAGGCGCCGCTCGTCGGCGATGAACACCGGCCCCAACGGCAATCCATCGATTTCTGATGCACAGTCTCTCGCCCGCGGCCCATCGGCCCGGGTTCCTAGCGGGTCCATGTCATGATGCACGATGCACTCTCATCCTCGGCGTTCGGTTCGCTCTCGCTCGGCCTCGCCGGGTTCCACGAGTGGACCAAGTCGCTGTTCTTCTTCTCGACCGGCGCGTCGTCTCAGGCGACGCACACCGAGAACCTGTTCATGTACATCATGTGGATCAACATCGTCAGCTTCGTCGCGCTGATGGGGTTGATCTTCTACTTCATCGCCAAGTACCACCGCGGAAAGCAGAGCGAGAACTATCAGGTCAGCGTCCAGCACAACACCCCGCTGGAGCTCGCCTGGTCGATCATCCCGCTGATCATCATGGTGCCGATCTTCTATTACGGGTTCACCGGCTATCTCGACAAGCTCTCGGCTCCGGCCGATGCCGAAGAGATCATGGTCAGCGGGCAGAAGTGGAACTGGACGTTCTCCTATCGCAACGGTGCTCAGCCCCGTGGTGATCAGGTCATGCTCACCAAGAGCAACTACCCGGTGCCGCAGTTCATCGTTCCGGCCGGCCGACCTGTCAAGCTCATCATGAGCTCCAAGGACGTGATCCACGCGTTCTACATCCCAGACTTCCGCACCAAAATGGACGTGATTCCGAACCGGTATACGTCCATGTGGTTCTTCCCACAGCCGCTGAGCGAGCAGGACAAGAGCAAGGGCGGTCGGTTGCACACGGTCTTCTGCGCCGAATACTGCGGCGACTACCACTCCGAAATGGCCGCCCAGATGAAGGTCGTGTCGATTCCAGAGTTTGAGGCCACGATCAAGCAGTGGACTGATTACAACCCCGTGGACGATCTGCTCAAGGTGGGCTCGATGGTCTACACCGCCAAGGGCTGCAACTCCTGCCACTCCATCAGCGGCGACAAGAACACCGGCCCGACCTGGAAGAACATGTTCGGCGACACCCACGAGTACACCAACGGCGAGAGCGGCAAACTCGTTGATGAAAACTGGCTCCGCGAGAACATCCTGTACTCGCAGAAACGCATCATGAAGGGCTATCCGACCAGCATGCCCAACTACGTCGGCCAGCTCACCCCGCTCGAAGTCGACGCACTGATCTGGTACATCAAGTCGCTCTCTGACAAGACCAAGCCCGCCGACCTTGAAGGCGGCAAGAAGACCGTCAAGCAGTACAAGGAAGAGGCCAAGAGCAAGGGTTCTTCCAACTAACCTCGGCCGCAAGCCGATCTACACGCCCTCTTCTGATTCCCGACTCCCGATTCCCGTCCCCCCGCCCTCCCCCAGCATTCGTTCCCTCCTCCGGAGGATCTCAGATATGGCAACCATCGGCGACATCCACAAGTCCGGTCTCCCCCATCATGGCCACGCCCACGGCCACGATCATCACGGCAGCTACCTTGAACGCAAGGGCGGGATGATCGTCACCATCTGGGATTGGATGACGACCGTCGATCACAAGAAGATCGGCGTCATGTATCTGTTCGCCATCCTGTTCATGTTCTTCCTGGGCGGCGTCGCCGCGCTGGTCGTTCGCACCGAGTTGCTGCAACCCAACGTCGCCACCGTCGCGGCCTCCGGCAGCGTCACCTATAGCGGCAACCTCATCGGGCACGCCTTCGGCCAGGGCGAGAACATCGCCAAGAGCAACGAGTTCTACAACCGCGCCATGACGCTCCACGGCGTGATCATGGTCTTCCTCGTCATCGTCCCCTCCGTCCCCGCGTCTCTGGGCAACTTCCTCCTGCCGCTAATGCTCGGCGCCAAGGACGTCGCCTTCCCAAGGTTGAATCTCGCCTCGTGGTACGTTTATCTGCTCGGCTCGATCTTCGCCATCATCTCGATCGTGCAAGGTGGCGTCGACACCGGGTGGACGTTCTACACGCCATATTCAACCACCACCGACGCGGCGTATTACAACGTCGTCTGGATGGTCACCGCCGCGTTCATCCTGGGTTTCAGCTCGATCTTCACCGGGCTGAACTTCGTCGTCACCGTCCACAAGCTCCGCGCCCCCGGCATGGGTTGGTTTGACATGCCGCTGTTCGTCTGGGGCATCTACGGCGCGGCGATCATCCAGGTGCTCGCCACGCCCGTCATCGGCATCACGCTCCTGCTGCTCATCTTTGAGCGCCTCTTCCACATCGGAATCTTTGACCCACGCATGGGCGGGGACCCTGTACTCTTCCAGCACTTCTTCTGGTTCTATAGCCACCCTGTGGTGTATGTGATGATTCTGCCCGGCATGGCGGTGATCAACGAGATGATCGCTACCGGCGCCCGCAAGCCGATCTTCGGGTACCGAGCCGTCGCCTTCAGCACGCTGGCGATCGCCGGCATCAGCTTCATCGTCTGGGGCCACCACCTGTTCACCAGCGAGGGCGAGGTCGCCGCGGTGGTGTTCAGCGCGCTGACCTTCCTTGTGGCTATTCCGTCCGCCGTGAAGGTGTTCAACTGGATCTCGACCCTGTACAAGGGCTCGATCAGCATGGCCACGTGGAACCTCTACGCTCTCGCGTTCCTCTGGCTGTTCACCATCGGTGGGCTGACGGGTCTGTTCCTTGGCTCGCTCGCGGTCGATCTGCACCTGCATGACACGTACTTCGTCGTAGCCCACTTCCACTATGTCATGATGGGCGGCACGATCATCGCCTTCATCGGAGCCATCCACTTCTGGTGGCCCAAGATGTTCGGCAAGATGTACAACGAGTTCTGGGCTCGCATCGCCTTCTTCCTGGTCTTCATCGGGTTCAACGCCACGTTCTTCCCGCAGTTTGTCATGGGCAGCCAGGGCATGCCGCGGCGCTACGCAAACTATGTCGATGTCTTCCAGCCCTACCACTTCGCCTCGACCATTGGCTCCTATATCCTCGCGCTTGGGTTCTTCCTGCACCTGTTCGTCTTCCTGCACTCGCTCGCCGCAGGAAGGAAGGCCGGCCCGAACCCGTGGGGTTCGCTCACGCTGGAATGGACCAACGCCTCCAGCCCACCCATCGAGCACAACTTCGATCACGAGCCCGTGGTGACCCACGGCCCGTACGACTACGACAACGTCATCCCACCCCAGACAGCTCCGGGCGAGTTCGTTCTCCCAAAGCCCGCCGCGGTCGCCATCAAGCACTGACAAAGCCGGGTCTCGGGTTTCGGGTGTCGGGTTTCAACTGAACCCAACTCCTGAGGCGCGAACCCCGAACCCCGAGACCCGATTCCTATGGCCAGCATCCAAGCCGATCCCCATGGCGCCCACCCACCGGCGGAGGACCTTTCCAGGCCCTACCACGAGCGGTATCACGCCGCCCACCACTTCAAGAGTCGCGACCACGAGTTCGACTCGGTGAAGATGGGCGTGTGGTTGTTTCTGGGCACCGAAATCCTGCTCTTCAGCGGCATGTTCGTCGCCTACGCGATCTTCCGCATGATGCACCCCGAGGCGTTCATTGCCGGCTCGGGCAAGCTCAGCGTCGGCTGGGGGCTGTTGAACACGATCGTGCTGCTACTCTCCAGCTACACCGTCGCGGCCGCCGTGCGCCACGCCCAGACCAACAACCAGAAGTGGCTGCGCATCAACGTACTGCTCACGTTCTTTGCAGGGCTCGCGTTCTTGCTGATCAAGTTCGTCTTTGAATACTGGCCAAAGTACAGCGAGGGCAAGCTGCCCGGCAAGTTCTACTCCTACCCGTACTCCACCAGCGAGTACGAGCCGCTCTGGTGGGCGATCTACTGGGGCGCGACCAGCATCCACGCCAGCCACGTGATCATCGGCATGGGGCTCTTTGCCTGGATCTGGCTGCGGGCCCGCAAGCAGCACTTCGGCCCGGGGCACTACAACGCGGTCGAAGGCGTCGGGCTTTACTGGCACATCGTCGACATCGTGTGGATCTTCCTCTTCCCGCTGCTGTACCTGATCCACTGATTTGGTTCCGTCGCCCGTCGTATCTGATCGCAGTCCTGTTCCGCCTTCATCCGAGCATCCGACCATGTCGCACGAAACCAACAGCCATGACGGCCACGCCCACGGGCACGTGATCGTCTCGCTCTTCACGCTCCGCACGATTCTTGCCCTGCTTCTCTTTTTCACGCTGCTGACCGTGGGAGCCGCCCTGGCCGAGCAGTGGATCGCGAGCACGTTCAGCGTGGTGATTCCTCAGTGGATCAACGTCGCCGTCGCGATCAGCATCGCCACGGTCAAAACCGTGCTGGTGGTCATGTTCTTCATGCAACTCAAGTATGACAGCCCGATGAACACGCTGATCTTCGTGTTCACGGTCCTCACGGCCGCGTTCTTCCTCGGCTTTACCGCCCTCGACCTCGGCGGCAGAAACACGTTGGAACGCTTCAAGGCCCAGTACGCCATCCCCGGCGGCACCGGCCTGGGTGGTGACAACATCCCGATCACCACGCAGGCCCGCAACAAGGCCATCGCCGCGGGCACCTACGACCCGCACCATGATCACCACGATCACCACGGAGCTCAGAGCATCACCAACGCGGGCTATTTGCAGCCCAAGCCTGAGAAGGGTTCTGATGGCAACTTCAGCCGCCCGGTCAAGGGCGTGACGATTCCGGGCTTGCCGGGATACATCGCTCCCAAGGACAACCATGGGCATGATGACAAGTCCGAGAAGAGCGAGAAATCGCCAGCTGGGCATTGACTGAAGTGCAGCCGGTGCCGTTGGTTCTTTGCCAACCGTTGAATCCCCCCGCTACCCTCCGTCCATGATCCATCCATGGCATGACGTCACGCCGGCCTGCGAAGGCCGAGAGCTTCCGCAGGAGTTTCAGGCGGTCATCGAGATTCCCAAGGGCTCACGCAACAAGTACGAGCTCGACAAGGGGTCGGGACTCTTGCGCATCGACCGCGTGCTCTCCTCGGCGGTGCACTATCCGGCGAACTACGGGTTCATCCCGCAGACTTTGGCCGAGGACGACGATCCGCTCGACGTGCTGGTGTATTGCACCGAAGAGATCCCGCCGCTGACGATCTGCCGCGCTCGAGCGGTGGGCGTGATGACGATGATCGATCAGGGCCAACCGGATCACAAGGTGATCGCGGTGCTGCAGGACGACCCGATCTACTCCGAGTTCCAGACCGCGACGCACTTCCCGAAGCACATCTTCAAGATGCTGCGGCAGTTCTTCGAAGAGTACAAGAACCTCGAAGGCAAGCAGGTCGCCGTCGACGAGATGCAGCCGGTCGAACTGGCGTATCAGGTGATCGAAGATTCACTGACGCGTTACTGGAAGAGTCGTCAGAAGGGGGAGATCAAGGGGCTGGTGGTGTAGATGTGGACTTTCGCAGCGGTCTTCTTGGAACCCTCTTTCCAAGTTCTGCCGTTGCTTTTGGCAGCACATAGACCCTTTGGTAGAGTGACTCAACGATGTCGAGTACGTGGGTTACATCCTCATGCGAGCCCTTGAACCCACGGTGAATCGCGGCGCTTCCCGCGTCGATGGCCTGCTGAAGAAAAACACGCTCCTCGTCGTTGATCCAGCGTTTCTCACAAAGTGCGTCAAGCCCTCGCTTGAAGTCGCCTTGATCTCCAACCTTGTCGATGATCAGGGACTCGCATGCTGCGCGTGCACCCATGAGCGCCAAGCGAAGGCTGTCAGCATGAAGTGCCGCGTAGACCTCTTCAAGTAGCGTCTTTTCGTCCTCTGGAACGTCATCCAGCCAAGTGGGCGGCCTTCTGGAGGACGAAGGTGGGTAGTACGTGACTTTGGCTCCATCCCACTCTGAGAACCAGTAGGTATTCCGCAGTCTCACGGAGTCGCAACCCCGACACCGGATCATCTCATTCGTGTCTGACCATTGCAACTCGTACGACCCGTCGTAGTACTCATTACCCTTGATCACATCGCGATGAAGGAGATCGTGATTCGTCTCTTGAAAGCACTTGTTGCAGTGGGCCTTGACCGGTTTGACGTCTGCCATACGTATTCTTTCATGTCGTGTATTCCGCGTTGATCTTCACATACTCCGCCGACAGATCGCACCCCAGCATCCACGCGCGGCCTTGCCCATATCCAACGCTCAGCACGCACTCCACGGGGTCGGCGTTCATCGCGGCGATGAGCTTCTGATCCGTTTTCCCAACGCCCGTCGGCACGCCGGCGCGATAGACCTCGACGCCTCCGATCGAGAGCGACGCTTCCGATGGGTCAAATCGCACGCCCGCGTTGCCCGCCGCGGTCACGATGCGGCCCCAGTTGGGGTCCTTGCCGTGGATGGCGCACTTGACCAGCGGCGAATCAACGACGGCTCGGGCCATGCGCTCGGCGCTCGCGCTATCTGCCGCGCCTCGCACTTCGACCCGGAACGTGCGCGTTACGCCCTCGCCATCTCGCACCACCTTGGTCGCCAGTTCCTGGCAGATGCTGGTAAGCGCGGCCCGGAACACGAAGAACTCCGGATCGCCCTCGTGAATCGTCCGAATCGGAGCACCGCCCGAAGCCAGCACCAGCAGCGTGTCCGAGCAACTCGGATGCGCATCGACGCTGATGCGATCAAAGCTCTCTCGGCTGGCGTCCTCGATCGCGTGCTGCAAAGCTCGTGTTGAGATCGCCGCGTCGGTGGTGACAAACGCCAGCATGGTGGCCTGAGGACCGGCCGCATCCAGCCGCGGCGCGATCATTCCCGATCCCTTGGCGATGGCGCCGAGGTGCACGACGTGCCCGTGCATTTCCAGCTCGCGATGAGCGGATTTGGGAGCCAGGTCGGTGGTCATGATCGCTTGCGCCGCCGCCTCGTCGGCCTCTTCGCCGCGGGCCAGCGCCTTGACCAATCCCGGAACGGCCGCGGTGATCTTGTCCACGGGCAGCCGATGCCCGATGACGCCCGTGGAGCTGGGCATGACCTCATCCGGGCCGCATCGCAGGTGCTCGGCGACGGCACGCATAGTGGTGCGTGCGTCCTCAACGCCTGGCTCGCCCGTTGCGGCGTTTGAGCACCCGGCGTTCACCAGGATCGCTCGCAGTCCCGCCTTGCCCCGCATTGAGTTTGCCCGCCACTCACGGCCGATCTCGACCGGGGCGCCAACCACCGCGTTACGTGTAAAGACCGCTGCTGCAGAGTGTCGGCTGACGATCGGCGCGCCGCCTCCCGCACTCGCACCGCCGCCGGCGGGTGGCGCAGGGTCGCACACGATCAGGGCCAGATCGCTCTTGCCCGAGGGTTTGATACCGGCGGTAGTAGCGGCTGCACGAAAACCGATGGGACGCGTGATCGACATGCCCGGAGAATAGCGGCTCGATGCCGTCAACACAGGGGACTCGGGCGGTCATGTCGGCGACTTTTGTCAGGTCCTTCATTGCCGCCGCGTGTCGAACGCCGACGGGCGACGATCGCGACCGCCGCGGCCATGACTCCGAGCCCGATCAACCCGCCGACCACGGCGAGCTCCCCACTTTGACTCATCGCCCCTTCGGACGGTTTCAGCGGTCTCCCGGAGATATCCGTCGCAACCGTGTCCACGAACCGCGGCGGAAGCTCGAACACCCACGGGGATTCGCCCGGAGTGAGCAGACGCATCTCCGGCTCCCCGCGACCAGAGTCGTACGTGAACACGACCGGTCCGAGCACCTCCGGCAGCATGATCGAGAACTTGGTGGCGTCAAAAGGAAGCTCAACGGCGAGCGCAACATCCATCTTCACGGGCAGGCGCGGGGTCTTGGTCGCGGCCCACGAGCGAATGTCCGCCACACTCGGCACACGATCGATGCTCACCGGCGCGCGCTGCCCGCCAACCTCGACGATCGTCAGAGTCACGAATCGCTCGCTCGCGTTCCCGGCCAGTCGCTCCATCTCGGCGTCGTTCGGATCATCCAGGAGTGCATTCATCGCCGAGTCGCTGATCCCCTTCGACGTGTCGTTCAGCATGAACGCCAGCGCGTCGTGATGGATCAGGATCGAGAGCCGAGCTCCTGCATCGCCCGCACTCGGTTGCACTGTGCAGACCGCCGTCGTCGCAACGGGCGGATGGGCGAATACCGAGTTCCAGCAGCAGACCATCGCTCCGCAGAGCGCGGCGACGATCGGCGACACTGCAGCACGCCCATGGCTCACGGCGTCCGCGCTCCTGGCGGCGCAAATCCGCCGTGCATCGCTCGCAACGCCTCGACGCTCAGCTCCCGATCCCAGATCGACAGCCCGGCAAGAGTGCCTTCGAATCGCCGTTTCTTCTCCCATGGGTCCATCGGCAGAATATGCAGCACCGGCTCATCGTCAGCAAGCACAAGATCAGTCGTCGAGACCAGCGTGGCATCCATGTACAGTTTCAGCGTCGAGCCGTCGTAGGTCGCCGAGAGCATCTGCCACTCACCAACGCGCAACGGCGCCTCGGCGCTCGCATCGCGATTGTGGCTCCAGAAGTGCAGCCCGCTGGCAAACTTCGCCAGCGTGCGCCCCGTGCCATCGGTCTTGGCCGAGAGCGAACCGAAACCGACGATGATCGTGCGATTGTCCGGCTGCTTGTCCGGCTTGACAAACACGTTGAGCGTGAAGGGATCACCGCCCCGTGATGGGAACGGTCGCTTCGCCGACCGACCAAGCTGCACCACCGCGCCAATGTGTGTGCTTCCGATTTCATCAAGCCGATACACCGGTCCAGAGGCCATCAGCGGCGCCTCGGCCTCGGCAAGCACGTTCCGCCGAGGCGATGCGTCCGCCACGCCCGAAACCGTCAGGGTGTACGCCCGATCTGCGACCAGCGGCTGCGCAATCGTCAGCCGAACCCGTCTGGCCGATCCTGCGCCGTCAGACGACACAACACGACTACCCGTGATCGCCACCTCCGGCAAGATCGAGAACGCGCTCGCGTTGACTCCCACGTCGATCGGCTCAGAGAACTGCACGTCCACCATCGCGACGCCGTCAAACGCTTGGATGCCCACGACGCGCGGCGGCGTCGTGTCCGACACCTTGATCTCCGAAGTCGCCGTCGGTCCCATAGCTCCGTCGGCCTTCAACACCGCCGCACGAACCGACGCCGCATCATGAAGTGTGATCGGCGCTGCAAAAGCCTTGGAATCCGGACCGGGCTCGGTGCCATCGAGTGTGTATCGAATCGCGCCGGGCCGCCCATACAGCCTCGGGCTCAGCACGACCTCAACGCTGTCCGAATCGCCATCCGCCGAACGCGAACCTGCACCATTCGACACGACACCGATACGCGGCGCATCCTGCACATGATCGGCAAGCGTGTCCATGAGGGGCGTGCACGGCACGGCCATCGTGAACCCGCCGCGGATCACCGACATCGCCATTACCCGCACCCGCGGCTCATCTGGCAGCGTGACACTCGTCGCGCCCTTCGGCAGCCACGCGCGATACGCGAACATGTGGCTGAACTGGTAATGATCATCCTGCGCCGTCGTGTGATGATGCGTGCAGAACCACGCGGGCGATACATCGCGCACAAAGCCTGGCTCAAGCCCGATCTTCTTGTGCGGCCACTGAAAAGCAACTTCCTTCGGCGTGCCGTCCCAGATCCGATTGTCCCACTGACCAACATAGCCGCGCCATCGGTGAATGGTCATCAACTCCGCCCGATCGCCAAGCATGAACGTCACGGGCAGATCTCCCTCGACGCTCGCGGCGAGAATCGCGATCTGATCACCCTCCTCTGCCGGCGCGGGCAGCGCCACACGCTGCCCCTTTGCCGATGTCGCGTTCTTCGCATCGTGCGCCGCCAGCGCAAACTCGGCCTGTCCCAAGACCACCCGCCTGGGCCATTGCTCCGCCGGATACGAGCGCGCCGGCTCCATCTCGCCAGAAGAGCGATCGGCGTTGGTGCTCACCACATCCACATCGTG
Source organism: Phycisphaerales bacterium (assembly GCA_019750095.1). Classification (GTDB taxonomy): domain Bacteria; phylum Planctomycetota; class Phycisphaerae; order Phycisphaerales; family UBA1924; genus UBA4658. The sequence continues at coordinate 9,697 of JAIEOW010000137.1, read as the reverse complement.
TGGCAGTGACACCGGAAGATTCTTCACCGACCCGATCTGCGCCGGCGCCCCCCCGGTGGAAATCGCAAACGCGTGCAGCCCGTATCCGCGAATCGGGTGACGTGTTCCGCTCCGACCACCTTGTGCCGAGCCGATGCGCCGTTCCTGTCCGTCAACCTCGGCCGCGGCGCGAATGCCGGCCTCGACGTTCATCCGCAGCTCACGAGCCGTGCCTGTCAGCTCGCGCACGCGCACGATCAACTCATCCGATCGCTCGGCCTTCTTGATCGCTGTCACCATCGTTTCCGGATCGGCCCGGAAGAATCGGAAGAGCTTGCCGAGACGGCCATAGTGCGGATCAACGCGAAACGCCCTGAGCGGCTGGTTCAGCCGTGCCGCAAGCCACGCCGTTTGCCCGGCCCGCCAATCGCCCGCATGCGGCGCGATCGCGTACACCATGCGATGGCGCCCGATGTCCTGCGTCGCCTGATCCTGATACCCAAACGACCGCACGCCCGGCGTGTACACCAGCGTCAGCCGCAGCGTCTGATCATCGGGTTTGTCGGATCCATACTTGCTGTCGTTGAGAATGCTGACGCCGTGCCGCCCATTCGGCTCTGTGACGTCCATCCACATGTGGGCGGGATTCTCGTAGCGATCCTTGGTGTTGTTGCCGCGCTGAATGGTGCCGACCTGCACGTCGAATGTTGCCACGGGATTCGCTGACGCCAGCGGAAAGTGCGCCTTGAGAGAACGCTCTCGCGTGTTCCAGTCCAGTTCGGTCTCAACTTCCACCGTCTGCCCTGAGCGTGCCCACGGCTCCTGTTCATCTCCGGTCACGGCGGCAAGCCGAACGTGCTGCACGTAGCGACTCCCCTCATGCTCGCGCTCGATCCGCAGCGCGACCCGCACCGGCCCGCGCTCGGTGATGGTGATCCTCGCCGGCGTTCCACCATCGCCTACGAAAGAGCGAGCCGGCATCTGACGATCGGCCCAGTCCATGTTCCACGCGGGCCACTCCTTGGGCTTCTCGTAGTGCAGCCCCAGCCGTACGGGTCCGGAGAGCGTCTCACGCTGCATGACCTTGTCATACACCGACGCGATGTCTCCCGCATCGTTCACCGACACCTTGAATCGCCCATTCTCCAGCACGCGCTCGCTCACGCTCAGACCCGCGTCGATCGGCTGGTCCATCGGCTCATCGATCACTTCCAGCACTGCCATTCCCACCGACGGCACCCGCGGAATGCACAACGCCCGCACCAGCCCATCCTTCACCCCGAGCACCTGCGCCGGCGCATCGGCCAGATCCAACTCCTTCACCCGCATCGTCTTGGGCGGGTTCTTCGAATCACCCGCAAATGGCACCGCAACCTCCACCACGTCATAACGCTGCACACTCAGCGGATTGAACACCGCCACACACGAGCCAAGCTTGCGATCTGTGCCATCGCCGCCGGGGCGCGTGTCCATCTGGCTCGCGATCGCGCTCACCGAATCGGTCAGCACATCCGAGAGCATCCGCCCGGCCAGCACCTCGTCGTTCCACGCATACTCATAGGCCTTCGGCAAGCTCGTGCCCGGCAGAATGTCGTGCATCTGCGAGCCGAGGATCAGGTACCACGCGTCCTCCAGCTTCTGCGACGGATACGGATGCCCGAGCCACATCGCGATCGACGCCGCCTTCTCCGCGGCCTCGGCGAGCTGCTCGTTGGTGCGGTTCCATCGCTTCATGTACGCCTGCGACGTGACCGAGCCCGCCGAATGCTCGGTCAGCAGCAACTCGCCGGTGTACTTCGGCAGTCGCGCGGCCATCTCCGGCGTGATCGCCTTGAACATCCAATCCGCGGGTCCAGAGATCACCTTGACTGGCCCGGGTGTGTTCAGCGACTTCTCAACCATCTCCACCGAAGACTCGCGCGGCCCGCCACCCATGTCGCCCGTGCCGTAATAGTGATAATCCGTGAACACGCCCTTACCCGGCCCGCCGCTCTTCTCGCCGTTGTTCTGGATGCGTTTCAGCCACGACGTGCTCGTGGCGAGATTCTCGCGCACCTCACCAACATACGCCCCCGGATCCAGCGCGGCGATGATCGACCGACCATCCGGCCCTTCCCACACACCCACCTTGAACGGGATGCCAACAGGCGAGCCCCACGTCAGCTTCTGCGTGCTGAACCCCTTCAATCCACAGTGCGCCAGCATGCTGGGCAACGCCGCAGGAAATCCGAAGCAATCCGGCAGCATGAACTCCGCACTCGTCACGCCGAACTCGTCCTGGAAGTACTTGTTCCCGTAGAGCACATGCCGCACAAAGCTCTCGGCGCTCGGCACGTTTGCGTCGTTCTCATCCACCGACGATCCGCACGGGAACCACCGCCCTTGAGCCACATACCCCTTGAGCTTCTCGTACTGCTCCGGGTAGTACTCCTTCATGAACTGATAGCGACGCGAGCCGGAGAAGTTGAACACATACCCCGGATACTTGTCGATCAACGCGAAGTTCTGCGTCAGCGTGTCGCCCACGTAATGCTTGATCGTCTGCACATAGTCCCACCGCCACTCGGTATCGAGATGGGCATACGCGACCACGTACAACGTGGGATCGTTCAACAGATCCACCTTTGGCGGCTCCGGTGCCTTCGGCGCTGCACGCTCGCCTGCCGCCGACTGCTTCGACGCACTCGACGCCGGAACCGCGGCATCCGTGCTCTGCGCCCGGCACGTCGTGCCGACTCCAGCCGCCAGCACGATCGCCCCAGCAATCACACCCGAAACTCGAAGAGCGCTTTTCATGACTAACCTCGCATCCGTTCAGTTTGCCTTTGGCGTCAGACTTGCTTGCAACAACCCAACGACATCATCCGCAGAACCCGCCCCCCGCAGCCCATCGCGAAACTCCTCGTGCATCAGCTTCCGCGCGAGCGTCGCGAGCATCCGCTGATGTGCGGCGTCCATTTTGCCCGTCTGAGCGTCACCTTCTGCGGGCACACACAAAAGCACGGCGAGCGTCACCTTCGCGTCATCCTCCGCTGACGTGTCCGCTGCCCACCGAACCGGCGTGCTCAGTCGGCACAGCCCGATCGTCGGCGTCCGCACGCTTGCCGAGCGCGCGTGCGGAATCGCCACGCCGAAGCCCACGCCGGTTGAATAGGTCCGTTCCCTCGCCCAGATGTCCGCCTCCAGCCGCCTTGGATCGGCGGCACGCCCGGCCCCCGCCACCGCGCACGCCAGCGCGTGGATCACCTCGTGCTTGTCCGCAAACGCCTGATCCAACAGGATCGTCTCCGCCGTCAGCGGATTCTCCGCTGTCGACTCCCTCGGCATCTGCCGCAAACGCACTTCGACTTCGGTCGGGCTGCCCGCCTCCACGGCATGTCGAACCACGACCGCACACTCCGTTGAATCCAAGCGGCGCAGTTGCGACTTCAGCTCAGCGATCGCCCCGGAACTCACGCTGATCTCATGTGCGCCCATGCCGACTACGAGCGGCAGATTCACCGGATCAGCCGCCATCTCCCCGCAGACACCCACCCACAGCCCCGCGCCTCGGGTCTCTCGAATCGCCCGCTCCAGCACGCTCAAGAGCGCGGGCTGACGCGGATGATTCAACTCCGACACCGCCGCACTCGTGCGATCCGCTGCGAACAGATACTGCGCCAGGTCATTGGTCCCGAACGACACGAAGTCGACCACCCCCGCAAGCCGCGACACCGTCGCCGCCAGCGAGGGCACCTCGACCATCACACCCACGGACATCTCCGGATCGTGGGCAACACCCTCCGCGTTGAGCTCTCCCTGCACATCGCGTACAAGCCCCGCGAACCACTTCGCCTCTTCCAATGTCGCCACCATCGGCGACATCACCCGCACTGCACCGCTCGCCGACGCGCGGCAGATCGCCCGAATCTGCGCCCGAATCAACTCCGGCACACGCTGATACAGCCGGATGCCCCGCACGCCCAACGATGGATTGTCCTCTCTCGGCAGGTTCAGATACGGCGCGGGCTTGTCCGCGCCGATGTCGAACGTGCGAAAGATCACGCCCTTGCCGCCGCTGTCGCACACCGCTCTCACTGTTGCCGAGTACTCAGCGCACTGCTCATCCTCACTCGGCGGCTGCGCCCGATCCAGAAACAGCATCTCCGTCCGAAAGAGCCCAACCCCATCGGCCCCGCGCGCCATCGCCTCGATCGCTTCTGCCGCCGAAGCGACGTTGGCCGCGACTTCCATACCCATTCCGTCCCGCGTGCGTCCGGGTTCACGCAACAGCGGCCTGCGTGTCGCCTCTAGCATTTCACGGGCCACACGTTCTCGTGCGATGTACTGCTCAGCCCGAGCCGGCGGGTCCAGAATCACACAGCCCCCGATCGCGTCCACGATCGCTCGGGTCGCCCCCCCCGCCGCTCGCACCAACACCGCCGGGTCTTCATCGCACGCGATCGTCGCGATCTGCATCGCCCGCGCCAGAATCGCCACGTGCGAGGTCTCCCCCACCGTTCCCACCACAAGCCCCACCACCTTCTCGCGCTCCAGCCCAAGCAAGTCACTCACCCCGAGCGACGCCGCAAAGATCACGCTCGGCTCACTCAACTCGGGCGCTCCGCTCGGGCAAAGCATCGGGTCCACGCCCCGCACCAGCTCGCGGCAGACCTCGTCAACATCATTCACCCGCTCGCGAATGTACTGGCTCGCCGACGCACGCAGCTTGGCCGAGAGCACTCGCCCCGCTCCAACAATCGCGCAGGGTGCCGGTGCGCCTGCATCGATGAGTTCCAGCACCCGTGCACGCAGCACCGGGTCTTCCAGAATGCTCTGCTGCGCCGCCACGATCTCCGCCGCGGGGCCACCCGTCGCCCCCGCTCGCCGTGCGGCGATCGCGTCCCGCACCGTCCGCATCGCCCGCTCATAGTGCCCGCGTTCAACACTCGGCGACGCCGTGCGGCACGCCAGATCGTCATCACTCAGTGCAAGCGCGCCCACCACGACCACCGCCCCAACGTCCCCTCCGCCCCAGCGCGTCCCCCAAGGCCCTCGGCTGATCGCCCGTCCCGCGATCACCGTCAGCGGCAATCGCGCCAGCCCCTCCGGTATCTCCGCCCGCGCCATCGTGCCCGCATGCATACCCGGCGCACCGTGCTCCACGCGATCCGGATGCTCCCCGAACCGCTCATGCACCAGCACTCGCACCGCTGCGATCAGCTCGCCCTCATCATCCCCGTTCGCTTCCAATAGCACCGCATGCCCGCGCTGCACGTCCAGCCCGATCATCGACAGCACGCTTCGCGCCTCGGCCGATTCGCCTGACAGCAGATTGGTCAGCTTGGCCTCGGCATGAAACCGCCGCACCGTGTCGGCGATCATGCTCGCCGGTCGGGCGTGCAGGCCGCTGGGAAGCTCAACTTGGAATCGCAGTGTGCTGGGCATGTCGCTGTGATCGCAAAGCTCGATCCAACCAGCATACCGCTTCGGCTCTATCGTGTGCGCCGGAGCGCACACAACGCAATCGCGATCGCATCCGCCACGTCCGCCGGCTTGGGCGGAGCCGCCAGCCCAAGCTGCGCCTGCACCCCGAGTTGCATCTGCGACTTGCTGGCATGCCCATGCCCGGTCAGCGATTTCTTGACCTCCGTCGCCCCAAGCTCAATCAGCGTCAACCCAGCCGTCTGGCCCCGCAACAGCACCACCCCGCGTGCGTGCGCCATAATGAACGCCGTCGTCGGGTGCTTCACATGGGCGTACAACTTTTCCACCGCGAGCGCATCCGGACGCACCCGCTCGATGATCTCTTTCAGATCGCGTTCCAGCTCCGCCAGCCGCGACGCCACGCTCGTCTTGCCATTCAGACGAATCACCCCCGCCTCAATCAGCACGGCGTCCGCCCCACCCCGCTTCACCCGCTCAGCCGTCTCCACACAGGCATAGCCCGTCAGCCGCAATCCAGGGTCTATTCCAAGTATCCGCATGCTGATAGTCACGATCGGTCACGCCGCGCCGTCCGCTTGGACGATTTGCGCTTCTTTCGCACGCTCGCCGCGCCAACCCCAAACCGCCGCAGCCAGAACACGATGCTCTTGGCCATCGCGTCCATCTCCAGGTTGACCGTGTCACCAGTCCGCAGGCCCGCGAGGGTCGTGCGCTCGAGCGTCTCAGGAATCAGCGCGACACTGAAACCCTGTCCCTTGCCGCGCCCGCGCCTTGCCCCCCCCGGCACATCCGGCGCCCCCTCCCAGATTGACGCAATCGTCAGCGAAACCCCTTCCACACAAATCGACCCCTTCGGGGCCAGATACTCCGCAAGCTCTTTGGGCACGCTGAACCAGACCCGCCAATCCTCGCCCTCCTGCACATGTTCCACGCGGCCGACGCCATCGATGTGCCCCTGCACGATGTGCCCACCCAAAAGCGTGGTCGCCGTAGCTGCGTGTTCCAGATTTACCGAATCCCCCACAGAAACCCGGCCAAGCGTGGTCTTTGCCAAAGTCTCGGCAACCACATCAAACGCCCACCGCCCTCGTCCGGTATCCACCACCGTCAGACAAACCCCGCTCACACAGATGCTGTCTCCACGTGTTGGGCGGTGCCCCCAGGAACCGGGATTGATCTCCAGCCGAAGAGTTTTGGCTCCAGGGCGAACCCCCGCCACCCGACCGACGGCTTGGACAAGACCAGTAAACATGCCGTCAGAGTACGCCCGCACCCCCTCCCCCGATCGGAAACCGACGACCATCCCCACATGGAACCCCAAAGGGTGGTACCCTACCCCCCTATCCCCAAATCCACCGCGCCCCGAAACAGGTCGGGCCGGTGAATGTCAGTGTCTGGAGATGATGCCCTTGAAGCCGACGCACGCCCTGCTTGCCATGCCCCGAACTGTCTGCTGCGGTGCTCTCGCCACGCTTGCGCTGGCCGGCGGCCTGCTTGCCGGCTGCGAAAGCAGCTCCCCCGCCACCGTCATCACGACGCCCGCCGAGCGGGCCGACGCAGCACCCGCCCAGACCGACGAGTTTGCCAAGCTCGGTTATCGCCTGGAATGGCGAGCGTTCCCGACCATGCTTCCGGGAGAGACTGTTGAACGTCTCAACCTGTTCGGCGACGTTCTCGCCGCACAGGAATCCGCCGGCGTCGTGAGCGTGATCGAGACCCGTTCCGGTCAGGTCCGCTGGTCGGAACAGGTCGCCGGTCGCCTGACGAACTTTGTCGGCATCAACCGCGACGAAAAGACCCCCGATCGCCTCATCGTCTCCAGCGAGACCGAGGCGTATTTCTACGACATTTCCACCGGCAACCTCAAGGCCCGCCAGAAGTTCGCCCAGATCGTCTCCAGCTCGCCCGTTCAGGTCGGCGACATTCTCGTCTATGGATGCCTCAATGGCCAGGTGCTCGGCCACCTCATGCTCAACGGCTTTCGCCAGTGGGGCGCGGGGCTGACCGGCACGATCTCGACCTCGCCGCTGGAGATGCCCTCTGGCCGCGTCGCCGTGGTCAGCAGCACCGGCGACTTTGCGATCATCGACGGTGCCACCGGGCTGAGTCAGGGGCGAGCCCGCATGTTCGCCGGCCCCGCCGCCGGGGTCGAAATGGCCACCAATGGCGCGGTCACCGTGATCGCGTCGCAGGACCAATCGCTCTACGCCTTCGGCGGCGACATCGCCTCGCCCATGTGGCGCAAGCGCACCGACGCGCCGCTGAAGTTCTCGCCCGTCATCCACGACGGCCGCGTCTATTGCGACCTTGGTGCCGACGGACTCACCTGCCTTGAAGCCGCGTCCGGCAAGCCGATCTGGAATAACGCCAAAGTCTCCGGCTCGGTCGTGGGCGTCCGCAACAAGAAGCTCGTCGTCTTCAACGGCAGCATCGCCTGGACCTTGGATATCGCCAAGGGCGCGATCATCGATCAGGTCGAGCTCAAGAACGTCTCGATGCTCAAGCCCGACACATTTGTCGACGGAAACCTCTACGTCGCGGCTCCGTCGGGGATCATCACCAAGTTCTCGCCGCGTTGAGCTTGCCATGCCGACCGTTGCCCCCCCCATTCGACGTGCACTGCTCTCGGTGAGCGATAAGAGCGACCTCGTCCCATTCGCCGAGGCACTCAAAGCACGCGGCGTCACCATCGTCTCCACCGGCGGCACCGCCAAGGCGCTCCAAGCGGCTGGCCTGCCCGTGGTGCCGGTCGAGGGCATCACCGGCTTTCCCGAAGGGCTTGACGGACGCGTCAAGACGCTCCACCCGGGCGTCCACGGCGGGCTGCTCGCCATCCGCGACAACGCGGAGCACATGGCGTTTCTCAATAAGCACAAGATCGAGCCCATCGATCTGGTCTGCATCAACCTCTATCCCTTCCAGCAGACCGTCGCCGATCCGAACGTGACCATGCACGCGGCGATCGAGAACATCGACGTGGGCGGCCCCGCGATGCTCCGCGCCGCAGCCAAGAACCACCAGTTCGTCACCGTCGTCACCTCACCGCGGCACTACGACCGTGTGATCCAGGAAATGGACACGCACGGCGGATGCACCACGCCCGAAACTCGCAGCGAACTCGCCGCCGCCGCCTTTGCCCGCACCGCCGAATATGACGCCGCGATCGCGAGCTTTCTCTCACGCCGATCGCCGACCATCTTTCCCCAAGTGCTCGATCTGCGCTACACCAAGGTCGACCAACTCCGCTATGGCGAGAACCCGCACCAGGAAGCCGCGCTCTATCGCGACCCCGCTTCCACCGGCCAATCGGTCGTGAACGCCACGCAGCTCCACGGCAAGCAGCTCTCATACAACAACATCAACGACGCCGCCTCGGCTCTCGAAGCAGTCAAGGCCCTCGCGCGGCTCGGCGTGGTCAACGGCAAGGCCGCTGCGGTCGTCGTCAAGCACACCAACCCCTGCGGCGGAGCCGTCGCGAGCACGCCCGCTGCAGCAATCGCCCAGGCCATCGTCGGCGACCCCCGCGCGGCTTATGGCGGCATTCTTGCGTGCAGCAAACCCATCGATCGCGCCGCCGCCGAGATCATTTGCGACGAGAAGAACTTTCTCGAGGTTGTCGTCGCCCCGTCATTCTCTGAGGACGCGCTCGAAGCTCTCCGCAGCCGCTGGTCAAGCATTCGACTGCTCGCCGTGGGCGATCGCAGCCCCAGCGCGGCCCGCAAGCTCGACTATCGCTCCGTCCCCGGCGGCATGCTCGTGCAAGACCGCGACGGCCGATCGACCGACCCCGCTCTCTGGACCCACGCCGCCGGCCCAAAGCCCACGCCCCAGCAGATCGAAGCCGCCCTGATCCTCGAAACCCTCTGCCGAAGCGTGACTTCCAACGCCATTGTCGTCGGCGGCCCCGATGCCGCGGGATCTGCCGCCAGCATCCGCCTCTTCGGCGTCGGCTCTGGCCAGGTCGATCGCGTCTCGGCCTGCCGACTCGCCGTGGAAAAAGCCGGCGCCCACAGCAAGAACGCCATCGCCGTCGGCGACGCCTTCTTCCCCTTCCCCGACGGGCCAAAGGTGCTGATCGACGCCGGCGTCAAAATGCTCGTGCACCCGGGCGGCTCCAAACGCGACGAAGAAACCTTCGCCCTCAGCACCGAGCAAAGCGTGACGTGCATGGTCACGGGCACAAGGCACTTCCGGCACTGAACCTTGCGTCGATTTTGGTGGCACAGGCGTCCCGCCTGTGTGTATTGCTTGATGCTGAGAACATCGGCGAGACACTGGTGCCACCAAAGCT